>JAJYAS010000289.1 GCA_021779415.1 Bacillota bacterium | reverse complement strand
AGGTAAGCCTCCCGAATTAACAACGATTGCAACATTGTCTATTGGATTGATTTTGATATAAAGCGGTGCTTCTTCTTGGTTCATGAGCCTTGGCATTAGGTAAATCCTCCTGGTATTTCATCTTATCGTTGCTCCAAAATTACACATTTGGAACACTCCCTTTGTTTTCCTAATCAAATTCTACTCGCTTAATGTCTTGAACAATAATTAAGAAAGATAAGGCTCCCAAAATCCCCATTGCCCCAACAAAGATCAACGCTCCGTTGAAAGAGTGGGTTACGCTGAGAATATATCCAATAACGATTGGCGTGACGATACTGGCAATGTTACCTGCGAAATTGAAAATACCTCCACTTAACCCCAACATTTCTTTGGGAGATGTATCACTGACAACTGTCCAACCAAGACCACCAAAGCCTTTGGCAAAAAACGCTAGCGACATGACAGCAATAATAACCGACGTAGTGCTAACATAGTTCGCAAGAATAATGCTGCCCGACAAAAGTAATCCTAAAACAATTGGGAACTTGCGAGCAAAAGTCAGACTTTTACCTTTTCGCAGTAACCAATCCGAGACATAACCGCCAAGCACACCACCAACAAAGCCTCCAATGGCAGGAATCGCAGCAAGAAGGCCCACCTTCAGAATTGACATTCCCCTAGTTGTAATCAAGTACGTGGGGAACCACGTCAAGAAAAACCATGTGCTTACATTCAAACAAAACTGTCCAAGATATATGCCAATCATCATCCGATTAGTAACAAGTTTACGAACATAAGACCATTTAATAACGCTATTGCTGTCCACCAGATCCGCCAAACCACCCCCGGATTGAATGTAATCCAGTTCCGCTTGATTCACTTTTGGATGATTTCTGGGATCACGAATTACGGCAAACCATATAACTCCCAGAATGATTCCCGCTATACCCATCGAATAGAATACATGCGGCCAGCCAAATTTAATTAGAATCCATCCCATGATCGGATTAAAAACTGCCAAAGCAAAATATTGCGCAGAATTAAAAATTGCCGATGCTAAACCACGTTCATGCGTTGGAAACCACATTGTCGTCAGTCGGCTGTTCGCCGGAAATGCAGGTGCTTCACTAACTCCCATCAAAAGCCGTAGAGCGAATAAGATTATGAAACCTGCTGCCCCTCCGAAGAAACCTACCGCACCTTGAAAGAAAGTAAACAAAGACCATAGTATAAGGCCTACGCCATAAACTATTCTAGAACCAAACTTATCCAGTAGCCATCCCCCGGGAATTTGTAGGGCGGTATATGACCAGCCGAAAGCAGAAAAAATATAGCCCATATTCACTGTATTAATCCCAAGATCTTTCCTCATGGCTGGAGCAGCCATAGAAATTGTCGAACGATCTACAAAGTTCAACGTTGTAACAACGAACAGCATAGCCAAGATAAAATAGCGAATATTTGTTTTCCTGAGATTCACAGGGTTCGATTTCATTAACAAGCCCCTCCTCATTTTTATTAAATCAATAATTAACTTAGATTAGCTCCTTCAGGCACATCATCGATTCATCATCCTAGCATTTACCTCCTTTGATTTGAAGCACTTTGCTAGACGTTTTCTGCTGAATCGTAATCTCTGTCTATTTTTCTCATCCCCTTCATTTTAAAATCTAAACCTTTAGCGCTGCTCTTACGGTAACCATTTACCACAATAACGCTTCGCATATAGTCTATCTTTTGCAATAACTGTGCCAATCGTCAAAATGTTGAATTTCCTAGCTTTAGCTAACCGTTTCCAGAATAATTGTAGCACTTACCACGACAAACGTTGTGGTAAGTGCTACATATGTGGTGTAAATGCCCTCTAAACGTGTATAATTAAATCGAATCCAAGATTCTTTATATAACCATAGTGAAACTGAAGTATATGCCATTGATCAATAAGGATATATATCCGTATATTAGGAGGATTAAGCACAATTGTCTAAAATAGCTTTTATTGCTCCCGATAAGCAATTATTTCTTCAAGGAAAGGAAATTATGCACGAACTTGGCTTAGACTATCAATTTGATTTATATTTAGCACGACTGAATAAAGGAATTAGGCTTGCCAACAAACTGCAAAACGAGGATGTTGATGTTATCGTCTGTAGGGGCGGCACAGCCAAATTAATTATTGAGTCCGGGGTTAGAATTCCTGTTGTTGAAATCGCCATTACTGGACAAGACCTGGCACAGGTTTTCCATGAATCCAAAAAGATAACAGGGTTGTCTCACCCAAAAGTTGCAATACTTGCGTATAGCAACATGGTAGATGACATCGAAGTGCTATCAAACATTTTCGATATTGAATTGACCATTTATCCTCTTAAAACAGTTGAGGATATACCCTTAAAAATAGCAGAAGTCGCAGTAACAGATGCTAATATTGTGGTGGGTGGAATAAAAACAATTCTTTTAGCAGCAGAAAAAGGATTAAAGACTTATCTCATACGTTCCGGGGATTTTTCCATTCGAGCAGCCTTCTTAGAGGCTCAAAAAATTGCCTTGGGCCGAAAAATCGAAAAAGAGCGAGCTCAAGAATTTAAAGCGTTAGTGGACTCTTCATTAGAAGGCATCATAAGTATAAATCAGGAGAGAGTCATCAAAGTGTTTAATCCAACTGCAGAACGCTTGTTAAATCGCTCGGCCAAAGAGATGCTCGGACAAAAAATAAATTTGGTGCTAACCTTCATAGATGTTGAAAAATGTTTACAAGAAGGACAACAATCCATCGGCCAAGTAACGCAACTTGGTGCTACCTGGATCAGCCTTAACATTGCACCTATAGTCGTTGACCAATTGATCATAGGTGCAATCATTACTTTTCAGGATGTTACTCGCATTCAGGAAATGGAAGCCAGAATCCGTAATGAAGTTATCGCGAGAAGATTTGTTGCAAAATATCAATTTGCTGATATTTTAGGAATCTCTAGCCAGATTATTGAAACCAAACGAATCGCTCAAGAAATGTCCTTAATCAACGCGACTGTATTAATCTCAGGTGAATCAGGAACTGGAAAAGAATTATTTGCCCAAAGTATCCACAATGAAAGCCCAAGGAAGAACGGGCCATTCGTTGCCGTCAATTGCGCCGCGTTACCGCAAAACTTACTTGAAAGCGAACTATTTGGCTATGTAGAAGGAGCATTTACAGGAGCAACAAAAAAAGGTAAACCTGGTTTATTTGAAATGGCACATCGAGGTACAATTTTTCTTGACGAAATCTCAGAAATGGACAAATATGGTCAAAGTCGGTTACTTCGAGTATTGCAGGAAAAACAAATCATGCGGCTAGGAGATGACAAATATATACCTGTTGATATGAGGATTATTGCTGCTACCAATAAGAATTTGATGGAACTTATTAAAGAAGGACATTTTAGACAAGATCTTTTTTACAGGCTTAAGGTATTGACAATGAATTTGCCGCCATTACGCAATAGGCCCAACGACGTAAAATATCTCGCACATCATTTCTTGGAATATTATAAACGAAAACACCTCAAGCAACTGGAACTCACCTCTACGGGATATGACTATCTTGCTGAATATGACTGGCCAGGAAATGTCAGAGAATTAAGGTTTTTCATCGAAAGATTAGTCGTGATCGCCAATGAAAAAGTTATTACCGAAGATGTGATAAGGAAATATTGGCAAGACCGAGAAGATAAATCAGAACCAACTAACATTACAGACCACACTTCTTTACTATCTGAAGAAAATAGGATTACCTCCGCATTGGCACAATGTAATTCAAATATAACGCTTGCAGCCAAATTACTAGGAATGGACAGAAGTACACTCTATCGGAAACTAAAAAATTATAGAATTGGAATCAAAAAGACTTATTAAAAAAATAAACCGGGCTTACAAAGAAGAGCGGTTGTTCCTAGGGTATAGCCCCGGTAAAACGTAAAAATCCGAAATTAAAGCATGACGAATGGGCATGCAGTTGGCGGACAACAGAAAAATCAGCAAAATTTAAAAAGAGTAAGAGTATGTCATACTAAACTTTATGCAAGGCTAGTGATCCAATAGAGTTAATCCCTGTAGAAAATCTCATAACTAGTTGTTCACCTGCATAAGTAATTGGCAACCAACATAAAACCAAAATTAGAGTCATGATATTTAGCCTTTTGGCTAATTTAGAAGGTGCTGACTCTAACGAAAATCTTAAACAGATGGCTCCTGCAAGCAATAATAGCAGAAAAGCTATTACACTATAATGTGTCCCTGATAAACTGTTCGACCACGGTGGTTGATTTAGAAACTTGAAAATATAATCCCCTACTGTCCATCCGTTAGAAAATTGAATCATAGATGCTAACGAAGCGAAGATTATAAAAAATGAACAAATTGTTCCAACGACCCATCTCTTCATTTTCCCACCTCAAATCACGAAATTTACAATCCCTAATATGCAACACGTTCAGAGACAACCCGCAGGTCTCCTTTTCTTGACCTAAATTGTACATAATCCATATGCTGTGAATCATTCGTAAGATTATGTGCAATGGTTTCAAGCTTCTTTTATTACGCTATTTGTAATATTATATTACAAATAGCGTAATAAATTTCCGTAAGCTTATGAGCTCTTTAAGGCAAGGCTCTTCGTTTTTAAGGAAAGTAGTCGAATGAGCTAATAGTAAGGAAATAAAAAGAATCGGCGACAATTGAACTTTTTAGCTCTGACAAATTACCCATTCTACTTCACCTCATTTAGGATTGCCTTGACCTTTTATATCCATTTTGCAATTCCCCATAATTAACTCAATTTACAAAAAATCACTTCTTAAAGAGGAACTCTATACATTTCCTGCATATTCCTCCTGTCTGAAATTATATACTGGGAAATTAACTAGCCATAGCATTATATCCAACGCTCTAGCTAGTTAATTTATTACATAATTGAGATGGAAAAAGGAGGGTTTCCCCTCCTTACCGTTTTGTCCCTTCCCCTATTTAAATACTTCACTCAATAAGAGAAATTGCTACCTAGCCCCTCCAAACATCTCTTGTAATAATTAAATAATTTTGAAATTATTCCTCCTACATATTATGAAATAATTTCTCGTCCTCAAAGGAGCGGATAAGCTATGATTGAAATGGAAATTATGTAAAAATAGAGTTAGATTAAATCGGCTTCCCTTAATTATAAAATTCAAATTGAAAGGTGGTGATTCCCATGACTACAAATAACCGAATACCCAATAGATTAGCTAATGAAAAGTCACCCTACCTTCTCCAACATTCTTATAACCCCGTTGATTGGTATCCTTGGGGTGAAGAGGCTTTTCAGAAA
>JAJYAS010000288.1 GCA_021779415.1 Bacillota bacterium | reverse complement strand
ATTTACTCATCATCGGCCCTTTACGACACTGGAACACTCGATCCGTGTTGCTCAGATAGCTTATAACTGGTCCATACGCCTCGAAAGAACACTCCATCTGGATACGGATGCGATCACCCGTGGCGCACTCCTCCATGACTTTTTCTTATATGACTGGCATCACCTTAGACCAGACGGATCGAGATGGCATGGTTTTCGCCATCCTCGTATCGCTTGCCAAAACGCAGAACGTTGTTTCCTACTCAGTGAAAAGGAAAAAGATATTATCTTGAGCCACATGTGGCCACTCACCCCGCGTATGCCCCGAAGTCGGGAGGCTTTTCTCGTAATGTTTGCTGATAAGATGGCATCGATCCAGGAATTTCGGTTTAAATTCAAACGTGAACTCCCCCCCTCTGAACGACTTACTTCTCTTCATCTATCAAAACAAACAAAATAGGAAAACGGCAAACTTTATAAAAAAAGCCTGCCGTTTTTCTTTAGAAAATTAGCCAATAACATAAACTGAGAGGGGTAAAATGGACCGCACTATGAGTACCAATAGTCTAAGAAACCCGCAACACCCTATTCTATCAATGAACATGCTTTTACTCCTGGCTATCAGTTGTGGGATGTCCGTAGCCAACCTCTACTATAGTCAACCCTTACTTGCGGACATGGCCCAAACCTTCCATGTTTCCGCTCGTCAAATGGGAACGATCTCGATGCTAACTCAAACAGGTTACGCCTTAGGCTTGTTTTTATTTGTTCCTTTGGGAGACATCAAAGAAAAAAAACGATTGATTCTCGCCTTGCTTGGCGCTGTCTCTCTCTCCCTGCTAGGAGTGGCTTTGGCGTCAAATCTCACAATCTTAGGAATCGCTAGCTTCGCAGTCGGTACAACGACCATCGTCCCCCAAATCATAGTTCCTCTCGCCGCCCAACTAGCAGACGTTAAGGAACAGGGCCGTATCGTAGGAATCGTTATGAGTGGTTTATTTTTCGGAATTCTTCTTGCACGAACGATCAGTGGCATCATTGGAAGCCTCTTGGGATGGCGGGTTATGTATTTTATCGCTGCAATCATGATGTTGGTTCTGGCCTTGGTATTATCGCGTTTTCTGCCTCTAAGCAGACCCACCTCACAATTAACCTATAGCCAAACCTTGCGTTCTTTATGGGGATTTATCGCTACGCAACCGATATTGCGCGAGGCTGCTCTCATGGGCGGACTACTCTTCGGCTCATTTAGCGCCTTTTGGACCACGTTGGCCTTTTTCATCAAGCAACCCCCTTATCATTATGGCGCAGAAGTGGCCGGATTGTTTGGTCTGATCGGTGTCGCAGGCTCCTCTTTTGCCCCCTATGCAGGACGATTAGCAGACAAAAAAGGTCCCCGACTTATTGTCGGGGTAGCCTCCGCAGTTACTTTACTAGCCTTCGCATGCTTGTGGTTATTCGGCGAGAACCTTTGGGGTTTAATCATTGGCGTCATTTTTCTCGACTTAGGTGTACAAAGTGCCCAAATTTCAAACCAGGCAAGAGTTTACAGTTTAGTCCCTGAAGCCAAAAGTCGAATCAACACAATATATATGGTCACCTACTTCATCGGGGGAGCACTAGGGTCATATCTTAGCATGACTGCCTGGAGTTTCTGGCAATGGAATGGTGTTTGTCTCGTAGGAGGCCTTATGATTTTCTTAAGTTTAATTGTCTGGAAAATCGGGCGGAAGAATTTACAATCTAAGTTTCCAAAAGAATAGCAACACTATGAACAAATAGAACTAATGCCGCATACGGCTGAGAAATGTTTTTGTCCGTTCCTGCTGTGGATTTTCAAAAAAATCAAGTGGACTTCCCGTTTCAACAATTACCCCCTGGTCAATAAAAACAACCCGGTCAGCAACTTCTCTTGCAAAACCTAACTCATGGGTGACCACAATCATAGACATGCCATCATTAGCAAGTGATTTCATCACACCCAGTACCTCTCCAGCTAATTCCGGATCAAGGGCAGAAGTCGGTTCATCAAAGAGCATTATTTTAGGATTCATAGCCAAGGCCCTGGCAATTGCTACACGTTGCTGCTGACCACCGGATAATTGAACCGGATAGGCGTTGCACTTATCCGCTAAGCCCACTCGCTCCAGTAATTGCTTCGCAATATCTACTGCTTGTTGGCGATCGATTTTTTTCACTTGCATAGGAGCCTCAATGACGTTCTCCAATGTTGTCTTATGGGGAAATAGGTTAAACCGTTGAAATACCATTCCTATGTTAGCGTATATATAATTTCGTAATTCGTTAGTCAAAGCTATAATGGAGGTAAAGGTTCGGAGCGCGTGGTGGTAGCTTTCTGCAACCTACCTGCCAAACTTTCTGAACCTTTAAATGATTAATAAGTTTTTGTTCTAACGCCCATGTTATGTTCTTTATTAAATTAGTTCTTGGTTAACCATTTTTTATATAAACTATCAGCTTCAATATTCTTCTGAGAAAACTTGAATATTTACCAGCAATACGTTCGGTTTACAGATATTATTTACAATTATTTCACTATCTTGGCCATCATCCTCTCCTTATTCTGAAAATTGACTATTAAAACAGAAAGGCGCTCCATAAAAATTCTTTCAAATCTTTATGGAGCGCCTTTGCCCCGTTTAAATTACTATTAAGCTATCATATCACTAGCAAAGTGACAATAGCAAAACTAAAAGTATACAGTATAATTGGAAGTTCCATGTAGACGGGCGAATTTTATTTTCTATAATCACAATCAACGGGATATCTCCTATAGTAGTAGATAAACTTTATTAAAATTAGTTATCTAAACGCCTGAATTGCTTTTCCGCTGAAAGTCCTTTTGATAGACGTATCACAAAGTCCCAAAAAGTATATGGAAGAGGGAGATATGATAACTAATATTAAAATTAGTTATCATATCTCGTTAAGTAAAATTGAAAGGTCTGTTGTTAATGTTGGATATTGCTATCATTGGCGGTTTAGTGTTGGATGGAACAGGTAATACGCCCCGCCAAAACGACGTAGGTATCAAGGATGGGATGATTGTTGAGGTTGCTAAAGGTCTGTCAGCTAAAGCTAACCTCATCATCGAGGCCACACATAAAATGGTTGCACCCGGGTTCATCGATGTGCATAGTCATTGTGACTTAGTACCTTTCATGTCAGGTTCGATCCGAGAAAGCAGGATAAGACAAGGGGTTACAACTGAGTTGGTTGGTCAATGTGGCCTAGGATCAGCTCCGAATACGGAAATATCCCAAGACTGGCGCAACTACCTAACACCTATCTTAGGAAAGGGACCACTACATTGGGATTGGCCGGATTACGCGACCTTTGTCCGAGATTTAGACCGAGCCCCAAAACCTAACAACATGGCTTTCTTAATTGGTCATGGAGCTGTGAGAGCCCAAGTCATAGGATTAAAAGATGTTTTGCCTTCTGCCAAGGATCTCTCGGCAATGTGCCTGCTTGTAGATGAAGCTATGTCCCAGGGAGCTTTAGGAATTTCCTATGGTTTAGCTTACTTGCCAGGTATGTTTGCCCCTAAACAAGAACTTGTTGCCCTTAGTTCAGTGGTAGCTGCGCATGAAGGCATCATGATGATTCACATTCGCAGTCACTCACTTCAAGTCCGGGAGGGGATGGCTGAAGCCATCGCTGTCGCTAAAGAATCAGGGGTTAAATTACAAATTTCTCATATGCGTTCCTATGCCAATCGCCATTATGGTATTACGGGACAAGAATTAATGGACATGGTGGAAAAAGCTCGAGCTGAAGGTGTGGATGTAACGTTTGATGAGCACCCTTATCAAGCCGGCAGCACGTTATTATCCCAAGTTCTCCCCCCTTGGGCCAAGGAAGGCGGCGGCTCGGAAATTGTTAAAAGGCTGAAAGACCCTGTCTTGCGGGCAAGGCTCAAAGATGAACTCCAGGAGAACGGACCAGAATATCCGGGCTGGGACAACTTTGTGGGCATGGTGGGCTGGCCCAACATTATGATTAGTTCCACCTTTAAAGAGCAAAACAAATGGGCTGAGGGTCGCACAGCGGTTCAATTAGTCTCCAAGGCCGGCACAACCCAAATAGCGCCGACGGGGGAAATCATCGATCAAATTGCTGATCTCTTGATTAGTGAAGATTGCCAAAGTTCCATGGTCATGCACAATTTGTTCGCCGAGGACGATATCGTCGCTTTACTCCAACACCCGTTATGTCAAATAGGATCCGATGGCATTCCCACCGGGAAACCTCATCCTCGCTTATACGGCACTTACCCCAAGTTCTTGGGTGAATACGTACGAGACAAAAAAATCCTGACTTGGGCGGAGGGGATTAAAAGAATTACGGGAGACCCGGCCCGACGACTGAACTTAAAGCAGAAGGGCTTTATCAAACAAGGCTACTCCGCCGACCTCGTCGTGTTTGAACCTGAAAAAATTCGCGCATCTGAAGATTACAATCAGCCTGACAACGTTCCACAAGGATTGAATTACACCATCCTCAATGGCCGGATTGTTTGGGCTAAAGGGAAAATCCTAAACTCCCAAGCTGGTCAGTTAGTCAGGAGTTAGTAAATTTAATAACTACACAATAAGGCTTTTGTTTAAAAATCTATTTTTGCAAACAATCTTACCGATCCTTTGCCGGAATTGGCCCCCGTGAAAGCGCGATCCTACCGGTCCTCGCAATTTCAATAATTCCATGATCTTCATCGAGGACTTGGCATAAAGCATCGATCTTTGTTTCATCCCCGGAAAGTTCGATAACCATCGTCTCTCGGTTAACATCCACAATACTTGCCCGGAAAATATCCACAATATTAATGATATCTGAACGGGTCTCTAGGCTCGCTTTAACCTTTATTAAAGCCAACTCGCGCTGAATCGATTCGACAGCCGTAAGATCACTAATCTTTATGACATCTACTAATTTAGACAACTGGTTAACAACTTGCTCTTGTTCGATCTCATCCCCTTCCACCACAATCGTAATTCTCGTGGTATCCGGTTCCTCCGTATATCCCGCTGCAATACTTTCAATATTAAATGCGCGTCGACTAATCAGTCCGGAAATATGGGTTAAAACCCCTGGTCTATTTTCGACTAAAACAGCGAGTGTGTGTTTCATGTTATTAACCTCCCATAATCATCTGGTCCAAACGTGCACCTGTCGGAACCATAGGCAAGACATCTACTGTTTCAGGCGTTCGGATATCTACGACGACAGGACCTGGCGTTGCCAACGCTTCCTTTAGGACTTTTTCAAGTTCCTCCGGTTTAGTCACTCTTAACCCCGTCACACCCATAGCCTCAGCCAATTTCACAAAA
>JAJYAS010000287.1 GCA_021779415.1 Bacillota bacterium | reverse complement strand
ACATTGTTTTTCGACGAAACCATGTGAGTAATCGCGTTTTGCCTTATTGCTCACATTGTCTGCGTCGACTTTATCAAGTTCCGTATCGACCAGAACGGGATCTCTAATAATTTGAATAGACTAGAAAGTAATGGGAAAGATAACTTATTGCTTGCCTTTTCTCCGTAGCTTTGGTATATTGATTCCGAAGTTTGGTGAAAAGGGGATGTTTTACATGGCATATGTTATTAACTCGGAATGCATTAGTTGTGGTGCCTGCGAAGGGGAATGCACAGTTTCGGCAATTAGCGAAGGGGACGATCGATACGTTATTGATGCAGAACTCTGCATTGATTGCGGTTCTTGCGCAAGTGTTTGCCCAGTTGAAGCACCAAATCCAGCGTAATCAACTAGCTTGATATGCTCGTAAAAAAGGAGAGTTTAGACTCTCCTTTTTTAGTGCCCATCCAACCACTGGGTACCGCATAGGTGAATGAAAATAGTTCCCCAAGTGTCGTGGAAGAGGAAAATAATAGTGTTTCTTTTTTCAGTATTGACTAATTTCCCATTTTATTTTAAAATCTAATTAACAATTAGTTTAAATATAGGCAATGAGAGGGATGCGGACATGGATGCGATTGGGATTCTTAAACAATTAAAGGATAAAGGCGTTCGTTTTACACCGCAGAGGCAGGCAATTTTGGAATTCCTGCTGGAAACTGAATCTCATCCCACTGCAGATGAAATTTATCACCATGTAAAGGCAAAATTTCCTGGGGTGAGTTTGGGGACGATTTATAATACACTCAAGATGCTTAAAGAGCATGGGCATCTGCTGGAGTTGTCATATGGAGATATGTCGAGCCGTTTTGATGGAAACCCTCGGAACCACTATCATGTTGTATGCTCAAAGTGCGGTAAAGTGGCCGATTTTCATCGCCCACTCTTGGAGTTAGATCAAGAAGTGATGGAGAAGTCGGGGTTCTTGATAATGGGGCATCGCATGGAGTTTTACGGAATTTGCCCAGAGTGTCAAAATGATGAACCTTTGAATTAGAAAGAATTTTATGTTACCCATTGGGAACTTGGTTCTAAGTGCCAGTTTCCAGTGGGTTTTTTTACGAACTGCAAGGATTTTCACATTCTATCACGAATATGTCTATAAAGTTTTGACTTGAAATTGTAATTTTCATGATCCGTTTATGCTTAATAGGGGCATGGAAGTTTGATAAATAAAAGGGGCCGTCTTATGTTCAATCGTCGGTTAATGATCATTATTATTTTATTTATAGCAGCTATAGGCGCACTTTGGTGGTACTGGCAAACCCCTTCGGGAGAGTCTCTTCAAGCTGGACAGAGTGTGATAAGCACGACACGGTTTACCCAGAATTTGAATGGGAGCTGGGATCAGTTCTCTTCACTGCGCCAGGCCTGGACTACGGAATCTGAACGAGCTCAAGGGAAAAATGAACAATCTTTTTTAACAAGAGGGCGGTCGTTGAGCCTCCCTTCAAGTGAAAGATTTACAGTGGTGGCTAAACGGCTACGGGTCCCGGGAGAATGGAGCTCTAGGACCATGTTACTTACATTTAATGGAGTGTATGGACATGCGAATGTTTACTTGAATGGGATCGGAAGCGGTCAGAAAGTTGGTGAATTTGAAGGAAGCGGTGGTGTAGACGGACTAGAGATCCCAGCCAAGGCGTTTCGCTATGGAGAGGATAACATTTTGGTGGTTGAACTGGCTGGGAGTGCAGAGCAACGCGCCATGCTATTGGGGTCCGCTTGGCCGAAATCGGGGTATATTACGGGTGGAATTCAATTAGAAGCGGTGGTAGAAACGACTCTAGCTCTACCGCAAGTGAATGTTTCCTGGAATCAGACGACCGCGCAGGTGACGGTCAAGGCAGATTTGATGCATCATGGTTTTTCGCAGGAGGGACCATGGACAGTTTATGGCATGCTCTCTGATGGTTCATCTGGGGTGGCGGAACAAACCCTCACAGTACAAGCTCAGGAAGATTCAGATCGTCAACCTGTGACGTTGACCTTTTCTATTCCAGATGCTCGGCGTTGGACAATGCAAACCCCGTTTCTCTATCAGCTTAACTTAACGGTGACCAACAGTAAGGGGGACCTTGATGAGTTAGCCCTGCCCGTGGGTCTCCGATCAATCTCTCTAAAGGCTGGGAAGCTGGTCTTGAATGATCAAGTGGTCCCAATCCAAGGGGAGGCTTTAACTCCGCAAGAGGAATATCGGCTCCGACATGATGGACAGTTGGAATCTTGGTTACAATCGCAACGAAAAAATGGGATAAACTTAATCTATTTTATTGGACAAATTCCCGATGACCTCTGGTTACAAGCTGCAGACCGAGTGGGTATGGGTTTATGGGCTGAATTGCCCGTTGAGTTGATCCCTTCCAGCCGACTTCCTCAACCGGGAGCTTTTCAAAAAACCGTTGCCGAGAAAATGCTTCACCCCTCATTGTGGGCTTGGACAGTGGGCAAGGGGTTAGATACGGACCCCTTGGCCCAAACCTATTTTCAGCAGTCTACAAAAGTGGTTCAACCCGATTTGGCTTTTGCCCTTAGGACATCTCCTGCAGTTCTCACAGGACTCTCACCAGAACAGTCACTTTATATTCAGGGAAACAAGATTCAAGGAGCATGGGGGCAAGTTTCAGTCGAGAAACCTTTACCTCCTAAGGTTAGTTGGCTCAAGGAACCCATGGTTGCCGAGACGTGGGCTTTGCTCATGATTTTCCTAGTTTGGATGAATATTCGGTCAGTAACCTGGCGCTACAAGGAAATTTGTTCCAGAAAACCAAAACGTCAAGTACGTAGGGCGTGGTTCTGGGATGGGGTGCTCGTATTGGCCCGCGAAGGGATGCTGGCGGGGTTGATAACCTCCGGAATCTTTCGCATCCCAATCCATTATAGCCCATGGTTCTCACATTTATGGCCTGGAATCGAAGTGATACAGGCACAGTCCCCTTGGTTAATCTGGGCGATGTTGGGCGTCTTATTCATGCTTATTCGATTGCTTCAGGTTGGCGTGGTAGCCCCACATATGCCAGATGCCCCACATGTCGTTGGACTTGTTTATTGGTTGGAAAGACGCTATCTTTTTGCTGTAATTATCGCAATCGGGTGGGCTTTGTTGCCCTGGGGGTTGCCGATCTATATTCCGATTCTTGGTTATATTGTTCTCGTGAGTTTGTTTTTGCCCATTCGTATTCGTGATATCCGGCGTGTAGGAGGGCATTACCTCCCATTCTTCTGGGTGCCCGGTGTATTGGCTGGTATACTGTTTGTTTGGGTTTCTTTTCACGTTGCAGATTGGTTTTATCTGTGGCATATGTTAAGGCCTTAAACTAGTATTTTATTTATAGGAAGAGGTTAAGTTATGCAAAACGAAGGTTTTAAACCGCATTTTCTTGCTACCGGGGTTGGAAGTGTTCCTCATACCAACGGTGAAGATGCTTTGGAGTTAATTTGGAAGAGTGTTCCGCTGGCCCCACATTGGCCTCAACTTCCAGGACTTGGAGCGGAAAGCTCATTTGTAGGGCAATACCTCAATGCCTTGGTCGGGACAGGCGTTATCGGTAATGTCTCAGATCCGAAGTTTCAATTTGAGGCGACGGATTGGGTAGAGCGGATGACGACGTTTTACACACTTTATTTAGAGGCGATTGAGGGGGAAGAACATGCTCTAGAACGTTTTGGGTTCAGTGCTCAGGGCGGAGAAGGGTTTGAAGCATTTTGTCGTGATCTTGAACGTCATGGAACACGGGATGCTGTGCTGCTAAAAGGACAGGTTAGTGGTTCGTTGACACTGGGAATGCAAATCACAGATAAAAACAGACGGTCATGCTATTATGACGATACTCTCAGAGATATGCTGGTCAAAACCCTTGCAGTGCATGCTGAGTGGCAGACTAAACGACTTCGGAAATTTGCATTACCTGTGTTGATGACGATTGACGATCCCGGGCTTTATGCTTTTGGGGCATCAACTCATGTTACATTAAATAGAGAGCAACTTATTGCAGAGCTGAATACGATTATCGACGGGATTCTCCGCCAGGGTGGAATTCCTGGGGTACATGTTTGCGCAGGGATGGATTGGACACTTCTTTTTGACTCTGATATTCAGGTTGTGAATTTTGATGCGTATGATTACATGCAGAGTATGGTGGTTTTAGCAGAGCCTTTAAATAGATTTTTGGCACGAGGTGGAATTCTTTCTTGGGGGATTGTTCCCACGAATCCTGTAGCATGGGAAGAAACCACTCAAAGCCTTAAACTTCGTTTAGAAGGAAACGTAGCAGAACTCGTCAAACGTGGGGTCAACGAATCGCTTCTACGCCAACAGAGTATGATAACACCGAGCTGTGGGACAGGAACACTTAAGGCTGAATTAGCTGACCATGTCTATAAACTTTTGTTTCAACTTGCTTCTGAATATCGTTAAACGGGAATTCAATTCGCAAGAAATAATAGGATGTCACGATGAGTGTCAGGGCTTGCTACTTTAATAAGTTTGATTTATAATAAAACCGAGTAGTTTACTGAGGAATCCAAAGGAGGAAATATGATATGTTAACTAAAGAAATGACAGTGGGCCAAGTGTTGAAATTATATCCGCAAACTGTTCAGGTTTTTCTAGAGCTTGGAATGCATTGTTTAGGATGTCCTTCTTCCACAATGGAAAGTATTGAAGGCGCCGCCTTAACCCATGGGCGGAATGTAGATGAACTGGTGGCACAATTGAACAAGGCAATAGCGACTGTTTAATTCACAGTTGTTCATAGTAATTCGCAGTAATTTAGAAAAAAGCTGGCCAAGAAGGTCAGCTTTTTTCATTTAAAAATAAGTTTTAAATTTTAAAGGTACAAACACACTACCCGTTAATTACCATATATTGTTAATAGGTAAAGAGCAGAAAACAATTCAAGATCACTTAATGCAATTTAAAGGAGGAAATTATTATGGAATTACGTTCCGTTGCTTATAATCCAACTCAGGCCCCTGGAATGCAGGGAATGTCTGATATGTCAGGTATGCAAGGAATGCAAGGGATGATGCCGGGAATGCAAGGTATGCCAGGGATGCAAGGGATGATGCCAGGGATGCAAGGAATGCCGATGGCTGGTGGGCCTGGAATGTATCCGCCAAGTGGATTAGTTAATCTTGATGTTGACGCAGATCCCGGTTTTGTTTCGCTGGATCTCGGTGGACCGATGGCTTGCTCGCCGTGTGGTGAACCTATGATGCAACAACATTATCACCATTGCCCAACGCCAGCCCCTAAACCGGCGCATGAAGTTTATGTGGTGAAAAAAGGGGATA
>JAJYAS010000286.1 GCA_021779415.1 Bacillota bacterium | reverse complement strand
TTGCGGAGGGAAATGCACCTTTAGTAAATCGCTTAGTAAAACTTGCGGAAAACTTAGACCGTCCCGTGGCCAGTCCCCTTGAGGCCCGCAAAATCCTCGGACTCAACCCTCATAGCTGATTTGTAATTACTCCACTATCACCGTTTACTTTGCTATCTCTATAAAATCCTTGTTTTCCGGAACGGGGATCTTGTCTTTACGAATCATGCTAATGCCTAAAAAGATAACACCGGCGCCTACGGCCTGCATAAGATGAACCTGTTCCTTAAGAATAATTGCTGCTGTGAGCACTGCAACCGCTGGAACTGCATACATGTAGGCCATAATACGGTTTGCCCCTACACGGCTTATCGCGTGATACCAGACCACTAGTCCAAAAGCGGTTACGAAAACAACGGAAAAAACCATGGATCCCCAGGCGGGAAGAGGTATCTCTGACCACGATAACGCCAGCACCCCTTTCAAACCAACGACCAAAAGAACGATCATTCCAAATAATGATGCATAAGTCATGGTTTTGAGGGCTGAATATTTGCGTAGCATCCGTTTAGCCAGCACCGGATATAAGCCCCATATGCTCGAGGCCAATAGGCTAATAAGATCTCCTCGAAGTACATCCCAGCCGATGGCCAGTTTATTCGTTCCAAAAAGCAAGACAAAAATAACTCCCAGGCAAGCTAAGGCACTTCCCCATCGTCCACGAGCGCCTAAACGTTCTTGCCCCGCTAGCCAAGCAAAAATAGCGGTGAATACCGGCGAAACTGCCAGCATTAGGGAGGCATTCGTAGCAGTGGCATATTTAACCGCCGCCATAAACAAAGTCTGGTAAAGAGTGACCCCCACAAACCCCAACATCGCCAATTCTAGGCAGTCTTTAAGCTCAATTCGCACGTTCTTTTCCAAAGCATAAAGCAAAAGGAAAAGTATCGGAGTCGCTCCCACAAAACGAATGACTGTAAAGGTCAAGGGATCAAAACCTTCCATCCCCCATTTTCCAATTACATAATTCGCTCCCCATATCAAAACAACCCCCCAGAGCACCCACTCTGGAAATTCCTTTTTTGCAGTCATAAGCTCCCCTCTTTCTCCCTTACCTATGCGAAAGACCCCTTGCATAGTTTAAAGCAGGGGCCAATCTTATATCACTCCACATAATGCTGTCATTGTATCATAGAAAAATAGATCAGAACAAAATTATCAGCGAATAAATATACTTGTTGACAAATCGCACATCTTCTCATATAATAACATTTGTTACGCGGTCGTGGCGGAACTGGCAGACGCGCTAGATTCAGGTTCTAGTGCTCGCAAGGGCATGGAGGTTCAAGTCCTCTCGACCGCACCACATAAGGGTTTAAGGGTAAATTGAGAAATCAATTTGCCTTTTTTGTTTTTTGTGCTTATGCACTAGATTCGGCACATTTGACTTTCAGCATAAAATCAAATTCCCTCAACAGCAACTCAATAATTATTTGTCCATGCTCATTATTAATTCATTAGCAATGCTTGGGCTATCCAGTCGCATGATACTTTCTTCAGCACTACCAAAACTCAAAAGATTGATACTCCCATACCATACGATTCGTTGGTCAATGACGGCATATTTTTGGTGTATATTCGACTTGAAAACTAAACTTACTCTAGAAACTTTCAATAAGTCCAAGGTCTCCTGCAAAGCACTAGTATCCTTGTCTTTGAAATCTCCAATGGGCCGAGTTATCACGATGACTTTCACCTTATTTTCTAAAGCAATCTTCAGGTGCTGCATCATTTGTAGAGTACGTCTCTTGGTAACAAAAGGACTTACTATCAGAATTTCTCTCGCGGCATTGATAATATCATTAGTATAAGCCGGTAAGAAATTGCTCTTGTCAAAAATCACATCAATTGACTCTGGTGCACTACTTTCTCCTTTTGCTTTATACCCGATCGTGGCATACCCGTTAAGCCGTTTATGGTACATCCGTTCAAGCATCCTTACATGAATATCTACATAATCATAGATTTGTACCTCTTTTTTGTTGGCAAAGAGTCTGTGAAGCCTTCCTGCATATTGTTGCAAGGTGCCTTTCCAGGATATTGGCATCACCAAAAATAAAGTATCAAGGCGTGGTTCGTCAAAGCCCTCGCCAATATACTTTCCAGTAGCAACTATGGTTAACGGCTTGTCTGCGGATTTCTCCGATATTTGTGTCATTATCTCCCTTGTTCGTTTTACTCCCATTCCACCCGTTAAAGAGATCACTTCAGGAATTCTCTCACTGAGCTTTTTGGCAAGTAATTCGACATGCGCTGTTCTCTCAGTTAAAACCAGACAGTTTCTGCCACTTTCAAAGCTTCGAACGATATCATCTATGATCAATTGATTTCTTAATTCGTTAACCACAATGTCAGAGTACAGCTCTTGAATCGATACATCCTTTTCATTCTTATCTAGAGAGACTCTAAGCGACGTAAACCTTGGAATGACATAATGCTCAAAGGGTCTTTTTTCTGCCTGTTTTTTGGCATCGTCTTTGAATCGTATGGAACCGCATTGCATAAATATGATCGGATGATGCCCATCTTTTCGTTTAGGTGTTGCAGTTAATCCGTAAACATATTTTGCATTAGAACTTTTAAGTATCTTCTCAAAGCTAACAGCTGAAATATGATGACATTCATCCACAATAATCATGCCATAGGTTTTCACACAATCCTTCACTTCACCCATTCTGTTCAACGATTGCATAACAGCTATATCTATTATTCCACTCAAGTTATCCTTTCCTGCCCCCAATTGCCCTATCGCACTATTCGCCTTTTTCCTTCCTCGCTTCTTGTCTTTAATTCTGTCGGGCAAGACTTCATTTATCGTCAGGAATTCCGTTAATCTTTTTTTCCACTGGGTAACTAAATTTACTTTATCAACAATAATAAGTGTATTAACTTTCCTCTCAGCAATCAGCTTGATGGCAACCACAGTTTTCCCAAAAGCGGTTGTTCCTGAGAGCACTCCGTTGTCATGCATAAGTAATTTTGCAAGTGCCTGTGGTTGTTCATCCCTCAAACTGCCGTTAAATTCAACATCGATGCTTCTACCGTGATTGGTTTCATCGATAAATTCAGGTTCAAGCTTTAGTTCTGCAAAAAAGGCCCTTACATCAGCTTCACACCCTCTCGGCAGACAGAGATAGTCTTCTGTTTCATCAGAACATGATATTATTCTAGGTATTTTAAAGATGGGCATTCGCATGGCCTGGGCCTTATAAAATTCCGGATTATTGAAAGCCGCCAACCGTTTCAACTGATTTAACGCACTGTGAGAAATGCCTGTTTTCAAGATAAATAACATATTTGCTTTGACAATTTTTATTGTCTGAGAAAAGTCCTCCTTTGAAAGTTTAACGGTGTTTTTTGTTTCCCAAGGCTTTTGTGGTTCTTCTTGATCATCTCTTTTCAGGATTCCAAGTTCGTTTCCATTGCAAAGTTTTGATATGAGCATTATAACGGCATCTTCAGAGAGTTTTTGAATAGATGCCATAAATCCCCATTGATCCTTAAACGGCTCAAAATTGGCATCAATAAAAACGCTGTTATTTTCACTCCTTGCTACTTTTTGCAAGGGCAAAGCAATCAAATTCCCTAAACCGCCCCTTGGCATTGTATCCTGATTAGGAAAAAACCGATCATACGATTCAAATGTAATCTCATGCCTTTTGTTCATGGCATAGGTAAGTAGTGCGCTTCCCAGTTTTCTTGCTAAAGATGCGGCTATAGGGCTTTCAAAGAAAATCCAGGCATGGGCTCCATTTCCTGACCGCGAACGTTCAATTGCTACCGGAAAATTAAATTCCGAACATACTTCTCTAAACTGGGAAATATCCTTCTGCCACTCTCCATCATCAAAGTCAATGGCTAAAAAGTAACAAGTATCATCAAGGCAAAGAGGATATATTCCCGCCACGAAATTATCACGCCCTCGTAAATGATCGTCAATAACCTTTTCATCGAAAGGAGCATAAGCCTTATTGGAGCAAGCAGTACATTTGCCTTGTGGTTTTTTGCATAACTTAGAGGCCCATTCATTTAAACAAAATGGCGAATATCCATTTGTCCCCTTCTTTTTGTTTTCCCACCGTTTAGCATAAACATCATCCCGACCTTTAAAGAGTGACCTAAATAACATAACTTTTTCCTGGGGATCAGACATGCCGTTTACGTTTGATTGCAAAGTCTCGCCTTCTAATCCATAATTGGATTCTTGTGTAAGAGTATTAAGTGTCGGAAATAAGCTATCTTCAGAAGTGTTATAAGAAAGGCCATCAGAAATAGCCCGATGTTCAGAAACACCGAGCTTAGCATTTAAATTCTTAATTTCTTCTTTTAGGATGCTGTTTTCGCGCAACACTGCTTGATACTTTTCAAGCAGTTCTTCAAAGGTCATGATGCCACCCTTTTATTACCCAACCTACTCATTAAGCCTTGTAGCTTAGCTTTCAATCTGTTTGAACCTTTTCCTATATTATTAACCATGATTAATGTCTTATAATCGTGTCTTCAGCCAATGGATCCCAGCAAGGATAGTATGTTTTGCACTTCTGCAGAATCATTTTTCTTGTATGCCCGATTCTCCTCTTTGTAAGGCGTCCTTGACAATCTTAACTAAATACTGCGGTTTCGATTTATCGCCAAGACCTTTAAATACAGCGGAAGCGGCAACTAGAGCGCTTCTCACGTAGGCACTATTCTGCTCAAATAATTCTGTATCTAACACAAAGCCTTTGCTATCTGCATATTGGCAGATAAACGTCACGATCGTTCTTGTATTACCCTCACGAAAAATATGTACTTTCCATAATTCAGCCATGTATTTTGACAGAGATTCTGCTTTTTCATCAAGCGAAAACTTTCCCCAATCTACCTCTTCCATCTTTGACAGTACGGAAGAAGCCATAAATTTAATATCCTGAAAATCCGAATACTCTATAGAAATTCCACCCAATACCGGCTCTGATTTTTCAATATTAATGATTCTTGGCTGGCCTGCCCAATCATATAGATCCTGAAAAATATAGTTATGCATACGGCACAAATGGTCAAGATCAAAATTGCCTTTTATGGGATGCTCTATTACTTCCTTTAGCCTTGTACTTGTGTATTCCGCTTCTATGGTATTAAGTTTTTCATTGTCAATCACGCTAAATTTATTTTTTAAAACCTCGGTATTCGTGTAAAGGTATGGGTCACGCATCATCCCCATTCCTTTCCTCTTTCATTTTGTATCTCTCATTCAAGGTTTTGATTATATCGTTGGTTGTGATTTCACCCCGCTTTTCTTTCTCTACAAGTTCCAA
>JAJYAS010000285.1 GCA_021779415.1 Bacillota bacterium | reverse complement strand
TCCATGCCTTTTTTCTGAGCATTACCATGATATTTCCTCCGGAGAAAGTGGGTGTTCATTGACTTTGACATCATCTAATAAACCATCTTTTAAATAAAAGACCCGATCCGCCATTTTTGCTATATCAACATTATGAGTGATAATCATGACTGTCTTATGATAAACACGGTTTAACTTCTGTAAGGCCTTAAGAACCTGTATCCCCGTTTGAATATCTAAGGCCCCTGTCGGTTCGTCACAGAGCAGAAGCTCTGGGTTTTTGACGATTGCCCGAGCAATAGCAACCCGTTGTTGCTGTCCGCCTGAGAGTTGGGAGGGAAAATGATCCGACCAAGATTCAAGTCCAACTTCACGTAAGATGTCTGTGACTGAGAGCGGATTTTGGGCGATTTCCACGGCCAACTTAACATTTTCATAGGTCGTAAGATTAGGCATTAAATTATAGTTTTGAAAGACAAATCCAACCTCATTCCGGCGATATAGGGTGAGAAGATGCTCGTCACTCTCATGCAGAGGTTGTCCCTTGTAATAAAGCTTCCCTGCTGAAGCCTTAGTCATCCCTCCAATAATATTAAGAAACGTCGTCTTGCCCGAACCACTTTGACCCAAAACTACAATAAAATCTCCTTGGACTATCTGAAAGTCAATCCCCTTAAGGACATCAATTTCCACTTCTCCCGTGCGATAAACCTTGTGGAGACCTTTCCCTTCCATCAGAATGTCCATCCCATACCCCTCCTATGAATACATTCCCTGCTTTAAGATCTCCATTTACTCGTAAAAATAGCCCGCATTTACGGACTATTAACCCCAGGGCTTACTTAATACCTCTTCAGTAAATATTCTTGAAATTTCAGGATCGAACTGCGTACCGGAGTTTATCTGAATTTCTTGCAAGGCTTGCTCTTCACTTAAAGCATTTCGGTAGGGTCGTTCGCTTATCATTGCATCATAGCTGTCAGCCAGAGCAATAATTCTAGAAACCATTGGGATAGCTTCACCTTTTAACCCTTTTGGATAACCAGTACCATCCCATCGTTCATGATGTGCCAATATACAGTCCGCTAAGTCTAACATTTCATAGGATGAACTTAATATTCTATAACCAATATCGGGATGTCGCTTTATTTGATCCCACTCATTTTTTGTAAGTTTCCCGGGTTTGTTGAGTATTCCTTCTTCAATTGCAATTTTCCCTATATCATGAAGCAACCCTACAACTTTAAGTCTACTTACTTCGATTTCAGATAAGCCTATCGCTCTTCCTATATGCTGACATATTTGACTTACTCTTTTAGAGTGTTGTTCTTCTCTTGGATTTTTTTCGTGTAGGGTATTAATGATTGTGTTTATTGTATTACCTCTCATACCTTCATTTTCAATAATTTTATGCTTATACATAGCATCCTCAGCATTTTTTAGGGCTTTTAGTATATCATTCTCAATTGTTATCTTTGTCTCCCACCCAAATGATATACTAAGACGAATGGCGCTAACAAGTACATTTGAACAAAGCTCTTTTATTCTTTCAACAATATTTTCGGCCTCTTTATTGTTAGTCTTAGGCAAAAGAATGACAAATTCGTCTCCCCCCCAGCGGGCGACTATTTCATCTGCTCTGCATGCACTTTGAATGGCCGTTGCAGCTTTCTGTAAAAGTTCATCCCCCTTATCGTGACCAAAGGCATCATTCACAAGTTTTAGCCCATTAACATCTCCTATTATTAGCGAAATTGGGAGATTTCTCTCATTATCTAATCGTTTAATTTCTTCTTCATAGAATCTTCGATTATAAAGACCTGTCAAAACATCGTGATAACTTAAATAGCGGTTTTCGTCTTCCTTTTTTTTGCGATCCGTGATATCTCTCACGATACTGAGAAGAACTCTTTTATCTCCTAAAAAGGTGCCCTGTGAACTGACTTCAACATTAATCGCAGAACCGTCTTTAAGATAATGGACAGTTTCAAAAATAATTCCTTCCTTATCGGCTGATTCAAGTTGTTCAAAAATAAATGTGGATCTGTCAAGATGCCTTAAATCAAAAATAGTCATTGATGCAAATTCTTGATATGTATACCCATAAATTCTTACCGCAGCATCATTGGCTTCGAGGATATTCCCTTCATAATCTATGAACAGCATAGCATCGTTGGACTTTTCAGCCAGAACCTGATATTTTTCTAGCCTTTCATGTATCAGTTTTCGCTCAGTGATGTCGATTCCTATTCCGGCAAAATACTGTTTGCCATCAATCGCAACTGAACTGGCCGTAAAGTATATTGGAATTTTTGTACCGCTCTTTGTTTGCAAATTCGCCTCGGCATCCCCAAATCCATTCTGATTAACCATATTAATGCCTTCTATAACGGCCGTTTGACTCTTTTCATCTCCTTCATACCAATCCAATAAACTCATGTGAGCAAGTTCTTCCGAGGTATACCCTGTCATCTCCTCGTGTTTCTTGTTCCATCTCACCAACTTGCTTTGATCATCGTAGAGATAAATCATCCCCGGAGCACTATCAAATAAGGCATCTGTAAATATTCTTTCTTTATTCAACTCATTTTCTGCCCGTATCTTCTCAATAATTTCTTCTTCTAAAATGGTATTCATGTCCTGTAACTGATTTGTACGCTCTATAACCTTGCTTTCTAATTCTTCATTCAATCTCTTGATTTCTTCTTCAAGCATTGCATTGATCTCTTCGAGCTCTGCATTAGACTCTTCGAGCATCGCATTGGTCTCTTCGAGTTTTAATCTATATTCCGTAGCATTAGAATCAAAGTCAGAGGTGAACGGTTCGCCCATCCTATTACACCCTACCCTTATTCATTTTATTAATGACACATCATATCTCCCGACCCAAGAGAGTAATATGTAGTATATTAAACGTAATTTAAACAGTCGAACACAGTCGTTCATTCTTAGCTCTGTACATCCAAGAAATTCTCCAATATTTACTTTATAGTTAATATTTATTCAACATAAACTTCTTTCTTCCTCTAATCTTAGACAGGATATTTCCATTGTATTTCGTCTTATAATTTGTATATTCGAGTAATTAATCGAAAAATTTACAGACAGGAATCATAACAGCCCTCTGCAAATTAACGCAGAGGGCTACACTTCTTCTAGTTGTTATATGAATAATTCCGGTTCTCTTCGAGAAGCAAACTCAATTTCCAATTCATATTGATGCCTCAAATAATTTTCATTATCATAATACTTTGCTTGAGTAGGACATTTCTTAATACAAGCACCACATTTAATGCAAATTCCATTTAATTTCGTGACATCTTTAGCATCAATAGAACCCATTGGACAGACCTCTACACAAAGTTTACAGTCAGTACAATCACTATTTGTCTTAGGTGTAACCTTTCGAATATCAGCAGGGCTACCATCTTTATTTTTGGGCATATAATAATTTCTATAGGGAGTATTTCCTTTTACAGCAACAATTTGATCAATATCTTGAGTTAGTTTCGCGAATATTTGATCGGCAAAATCACTTACTATGACCATATCATTTTCATCAGGTCTATTTTTAGCAAGAATTTTTGAAAATGAGTGTTCGCCTATAAATGCACCACCAGCAATAACTTTAAATCCACCGACTTCAAGAATATCTTTTAATTCTATTAAAGCATCGTCATAATTTCTGTTTCCGTAAACAACAACAGGAACAGCTAATGCACCATTACCTTTAATTGAGTTTAAATATTTCAGTAATATATTAGGAACTCTTCCCGCATAGACCGGAACTCCTACAATGACAACATCTTCTATTGTAAAAGACACTGGGTCTTTTCTAACGCCCGGTAAAGTAAAATCAATATTATTTACTGATTTCACCTCGCCTATGTTCTTTGAAATTTTCTCTGCAATTCCAGACACTATTTTTTTTGTAGTCTCCGTTGCACTAAAATACATCGTGTTAATTTTCTTATTCATCATAAGACCTCCTACGATACTTTTCATATACCAATCAGAAGCGTATTGTTGGAATAATTATACTTCTATCGAGGTCAATATTATATATTGCGTAAATTTATATTTTTGTCAAGCGAAAAAAGGAAGTTGGCAACGGTTTGAATTTAGCGTTCGACAGTCTATTAGGGAGCATAACTCTTGCCAAAACGAAAGAAGTTTTTGGGCGGACGCTCCTGAAAGACAATGGTAAAAATTATGTAACACTCCCAAGTTTAGTTTAGAATATAATACTGCGTAAAATGCTAAAGGAAGGAGATGTTAAAATGCCCAGCAACGATAAAAAATCGAGTGTAGGCACCGTTGCCATTGCTGCGCTCGTAGGGGGAGTGTCTGGAGCCTTTATCAGCTTAATGTTCGCACCAAAAAGTGGAAAGGCATTACGTCAAGATATTCAGAGTAAAGCCGAGGGTATTATTGAACAAGTGGAAAATGGTACATTCCAACGTGCAGAGGCCATAAAACAGAGGAGCACAGACCTTGCTGATAAAGGAAAGAAATTAAAAGAAGATATCCAAATATTTATTCAGGACTTGAGACTTAAAAAACCAGGTTACATTGACATCACCCAATCTGCCCCAGAAGAAGCCTCTCCACAAGCCGATACAGAAACTGATCGTCCTAAATCTCCACCTACCGAAATCCCACCTTATGAAGAAACTCCAACCGTTTGAATTTGTAAATTTCTTAGTAATCGTCGATTCAAATTCAATACGACTGTCTGGAGTTGTCTGATATACTAAAAAAGGGGTGTAACAGAACTTGTTTCCAAGTTGTTACGCCCCCCCTTTTAATCCCGGATTCAATAAATTTTATAAGGTTACACCCGTCTTGAAAATGGCTAATTCTCTAAATTGGTTCTTCTCATTATTAACCCATTCTCCACTAGCAACTTCAAGGATATAGTCTATAAAATCTTCAAGCATATCCTCCAGTTCAACATCTTCAATCAAACTTCCAGCATTAAAATCAATCCAGTGTGGTTTAAGCTGAAATATTTGCGTATTTGAAGAAATCTTCATGGTAGGAACAAAACTCCCGAAAGGAGTTCCCCGACCCGTCGTGAATAAAACCATCTGACAACCAGCTGCTGCCAAAGTAGAAGAGGCGACCAAGTCATTACCCGGCGCACTCAAGAGATTTAATCCCTTGGTCTTGAGAGTTTCACCATATTTTAGAACATCAACAACGATTGCCGTACCTGCCTTTTGTGTACAACCCAACGACTTATCTTCGAGGGTTGTAATACCTCCGGCCTTATTTCCCGGGGAAGGATTTTCATACACTGGTTGCTTATATTGAATAAAATATTGTTTAAAATCATTAATTAAAGCAACAATTTTATCAAATCGGA
>JAJYAS010000002.1 GCA_021779415.1 Bacillota bacterium | reverse complement strand
CGAACCATGAGCGCTTCCTTAGACAACTCTCTTAGCGAGTTGGATATCCCTCTTTCTCAATGACATACTTAGCAATTTCTTGACGCATTCCAATCATGTCAACATTTGGGCGACGAACAAGCTTACGCATGCCTGCCAAAACGGTACTGAGCGAATCCCCTTTCTCTACTGCACAAAGAACTTCTTTGGCTTGTTGTTCGAGAATAGTAAACGCTCCAAAAGCCCCTAGGGTCGCAGCCTTCTCGACAAAAGCTTTATGCGCGTCTGACGCTTCAAGGTTTTGAACTTTCATAGCCCTGAGGACTCCACTTTCCATAGCATAGACCTGGAGTACCATTTCAGCCAATCCCGTCAAGACAAATTGATTGTCTTTTAGTCCTGCACCCAAGTTTTGAGCTGCAAGCCCAGCAGCCATTAAGCACAATTTTTTAGCTTTTTGAGTCATTTGATAAAGTCCTGCTAACCCTTCTGCATCAGTGCTCATCCCGCCGGAGACTAGATCTTTGCTGACGGCCTTAGCTGCTTGGAGTAGTGGAAGTTCACCAGTCATAGCCCGTTTAAGAAGTGTTCCTGGCACGAGCAGACGGTTGATCTCATTGGTTCCTTCAAATAAGCGATTGATGCGGGAATCCCGATACATGCGTTCAATGGGATATTCCTTAATGAATCCGTAACCACCATGAATTTGTACGCCTTCATCCACAGCGTAATCCAAAACTTCAGAGGCATACACTTTATTAAGGGAACATTCAATAGCATACTCTTCCAAAGCTTTTCCAGCCTCTTTACGGCAATCAGAGGTCAGATCGAGGCCATGAAAACCATTTTGCATAAGACCTGAGGTCCGATAAACTACGCTTTCTGCCATGTATGTTTTGACTGCAATTTCTGCAATCTTCATTTGAATGGCTCCAAACGTGTTGAGTGAAACTCCGAATTGCTTGCGCTCAGAAGCATACTTTAAAGCGGTCTCCAAGACAACTTGAGCACTTCCAATGGCTCCTGCTGCCAATTTGAACCGACCAACATTCAAGATATTAAAGGCAACAACGTGCCCACGTCCAAGTTCTCCAACGATATTTTCTACAGGGACCATGACATCTTCCAAGATAACCTGACGCGTTGAAGATCCTTTAATTCCCATCTTTTGCTCTTCTGGCCCTGTTGAAAGGCCTGGCGTACCGCTCTCAACAATGAAATTCGTCATTTTGCCGTCAACTTTAGCATACACAAGGAAAATATCTGCAAAACCAGCATTGGTGATAAATTGCTTTGTTCCGTTCAGACAATAGTGGGTTCCTTCTGCATTAAGAACAGCTGTGGTTTTAGCGCCCAAAGCATCTGACCCTGAACCAGGCTCAGTCAAGCAATAGGCTGCAACTTTTGTACCAGTGGCAAGGCCAGGAAGATATTTTGCCTTTTGCTCTGGTGTTCCAAAGTAAACGATTGGCAATGTGCCAATCCCAGTATGGGCGGCATAAGCAACTGCAAATGAACCACCACGGGGAACCTCTTCACCCACGACCACAGTGGAGGCTTTGTCCATAGCTAGACCATCAAATTCTTCAGGAACTTCTAGTCCAAGTAAGCCCAGTTCTCCAGCTTGACGCATGAACTCACGAACGACACCTTCTTTTTGCTCCTCCATTTCTTCTATTTTAGGAGCAACTTCCTTTGACATAAAGTTATGCGCCATGCGTTTGAGCTGCATATGATCTTCATTTAATTCCTCACGAACATAAACCTGTTCTGGAGAAACTTCAGCAAGTAAAAATCCACCACCACGTAATTCTAAATCCATTATTCTTTCCTCCTCTTAATCGAAGTCCGAGGTTCGATTATCGATCCCCCGTCTCCTGACCAAGGGAAGCGCAAGAACCGTCCCTGCGCTTCCCTTTTCAGATTACAGTACTTCGTACACGCCAGCGGCGCCCATGCCGCCACCAATACACATGGTGACCATACCATATTTCAATTTCCGTTTTTTCATTTCACTTATTAACGTTGCTGTGAGCTTTGCCCCAGTACAGCCAAGAGGATGTCCGAAAGCAATTGCTCCACCGTTAACATTGACTTTTGATGGATCAATGTCTAGCGTCTTTAGGATCGCCAGCGATTGGGAAGCAAAGGCTTCATTTAATTCGAATAAATCGATTTGGTCGAGGGTCAGTCCAACTTGCTTTAAAACTTTGGGGATGGCCTTAATCGGGCCGATACCCATCAGTTCGGGTTCCACGCCCGCGACCGCAAATCCGCGCCAAACAGCTACTGGTTGAAGACCCAACGACAGAGCTTTGCGTTCGGACATCAATAGAGAGATTGCTGCACCGTCACTGGTCTGGGACGAGTTCCCAGCCGTAACTGAGCCTCCATTTAGAAATGCCGGCTTGAGTTTAGCTAACGATTCCATCGTGGTTTCCGGGCGAATCCCCTCATCTGTTTTGAACCACTTTTCACCTGGTTTTCCCCAAGTGGGCAGCGGAATAGGAACGATTTCATCATCAAAACGTCCGCTACTTTGAGCAGCAAAGGCCTTTTGATGACTTTGTACTGCGAAAGCATCTTGTTGGTCACGGGTTACTTCATATTTCTTAGCCACGTTTTCAGCCGTTATTCCCATTGAGAGATAAACTTCTGGAGCATTAGCGATCATGAATGGATTCGGAGCTGGTTTGCCCCCGCCCATCGGAACCATTGACATACTCTCCGCTCCACCTGCGAGCATCACTTCTGCTTCACCCAAGCGAATTCGGTCGGCTGCCATGGAAATCGCTTGAAGACCTGAAGAACAGAAGCGATTGACTGTCGCTCCAGGAACGTCAAAAGGAAGACCGGCTCGCAGAGCCATAACTTTAGCCATATTCATCCCTTGTTCTCCCTCAGGGAACGAACAACCAATGATGCAGTCTTCAATCTCTTCTGTTTTAAGAGTAGGTACTCTTTTTAGGATATCTTGTATAACATAAGCTCCTAAATCATCCGGGCGAACCTGTGCCAAGGAACCTTTGACCGATTTTCCAATAGCCGTCCGCTTGGCCTGTATAATGTAGGCTTCTTGCATGCTTTTCCCCCCCTAATTCCGTAATGGCTTGCCTTTGGCGAGCATATGACGAATACGATCCTGAGTCTTTGCTTCACCGACTAAACTCATAAAGGCTTCTCGTTCAAGATCTAAGAGATATTGCTCATCTACGAGCGACCCTGCTGGTCGATCTCCACCCGTCATAGCATAAGCCAGTTTCTTACCAAGATGCATATCATACTCTGAGATGTAATGTCCTTCGCGCATTCCATAGAGGGCCATTTCTAAGGTGGCTCGAACACCAGCCCCACCCATTTTGACCTTTGTTGGTAAGTTTGGCCTGAAGTTACGAGCCAAGTCGATTACCCGTGCCTTAGCATCCAGAATGATATGTTCTGGATTCATGCTATAACGATCATGGTCACGCAAGAAACCGAGTTGACGTGCTTTTTCCGCACTCATGGAGACTTGGGCCATGGCAATCGCCTCGAACCGCTTGGCAAAGAAGTAATCAGGAGCTACCTGTACACCTGGAAGAACCCCTTCCATTGCCCTTACGGCCAATTCTTTGGTGCCACCGCCACCAGGAATCAAGCCAACTCCCATTTCAACAAGACCCATGTAGAGTTCAGACGAGGCTTGAATAGCATGAGAATGGATGCAAATTTCGCAACCGCCACCAAGGGTCATACCGAACGGAGCTGCAACGACAGGCTTTTTCGCATATTTCAGAGCCTTCGTCCCGTTTTGGAATTCCTTTACCATAAAATCAAGGTCATCCCAGTTTTCTTCCTCAGCTTCAAGCAGAATCTGCATCAAGTTTGCACCCACGCAGAAATTCTTGCCTTGATTGCCGATCACCATACCGAGATAATTTTTCTCAACTTCTTCCAATGACTTATGAATCATGTTGAGAATGTCTGCGCCTACGGAGTTATTTGGAGAGTGAAATTCTAGGCAGGCGACGCCGTCTCCGAGATCAACCAGACTTGCTCCAGCATTGCTCGTGATGACCTTTCCAGCCTTGTGAGCTTGCTTTAAAGAAACAGTGTATGGGCTAACGGCTTTTTGATGATAGTCTCCCTCTTTGAAGAAGGACAATTGCCCTGACTCATCTTTTTGATAGAAGCGATCATACCCTTTGGCAAGCAATTCTTCCACGATCGGAGGCAAAGTACCACCTTCCGCAACAATACGGTCGGCTGTAGCTTTAATTCCTAGGGCATCCCACAGCTCAAAAGGTCCCATTGACCAGTTAAAACCCCAACGCATTCCTTCGTCAATTCCCGTAACATCGTCTGAGATATCGCCAATTCGATTGGCTGCATAGACAAGTACTGGTTTCAAAACATTCCAAGCAAATTCCGCTCCTGCGTCTTTGCCACTGATTAAGGTACGAATTTTCTCTGTCAGGCTTCCTGCCGCTTTGGCCTTTTCTAAAGAAGCAAACTTTACACTCTTCTTCGCAACATAAGTCATTGTTTGGGGATCGAGCACTTCAACAACTTTCCCTTGCGGTCCTTTAGACTTCTTATAAAAGCCTTGCTTAGCTTTGTCGCCTAACCAACCATTTTTCAGCATAGTTTGCATGAATTCAGGTAATGTAAAGTTTTCTTTTTCTGAAGGCACCCCTTCAGCAACAGTGTTGGCGGTATGCATAAATGTGTCTAACCCAACAAGGTCAACCGTTCGGAAGGAAGCACTCTTTGGACGACCCATCACAGGTCCCGTTAAGGCATCTACTTCATCAACGGACAGGCCGGAACGAAGCATTTCCTGCAACGTCACAGCTAGACCAAAAACACCAATCCGATTGGCAATGAAATTAGGCGTGTCCTTGGCTATGACAACTCCTTTACCCAAAACCCGCTCGCCAAATTCAGAGAGGAAGGTCATTATTTTTGTGTCTGTATTCGGACCTGGGATGATTTCCAAAAGTTTCATGTAACGTGGAGGATTAAAGAAGTGTGTTCCCAGGAAATACTGGGTAAAACTCTCTGGAAGTCCTTCCACCATAGCTTTCAAGGAAATCCCCGAAGTATTGGAGCTGACAATCGTCCCTGGACGGACATTGGCAGCGATCTTTTTGAAAAGGTCTACTTTAATGTCGAGGCGTTCCACAACGACCTCAATCACCCAATCCACTTCACTTAAGCGTCCTAAATCATCACTTAAGTTCCCCACCTCAATTCGCTCCGCAAACTCTGGGACTAGGAATGGGGCAGGATTCATTTTTAACATTTTTGTCTTATTCGTTTCCGCAATGCTATTTCGAACCTTACGGTCCTCCAGGGTCAATCCGGCAGCCTCTTCTTTTGCTGATAGCTTGGAAGGGACAATATCCAACAACAGGCTCGGAATCCCGGCATTGGCCAAATGCGCTGCGATGGTACTCCCCATCACGCCTGACCCTATTACCGCTACTTTATGAATCTGCATTTATATCCTCCTCTCGTTTCTTCTGGGCGACACCTTGTCTTCCTATCTCATTCGGTTATTTTTTTAACCGAAGTGCGCCTTCAAATAACGCTAACATTGGCTCTACTTCACTTTCGAGGGTTCGTGGGCTACGAGCCATGACCCAATCCGTTGTAGCTTCATCTAGGGACCCGAATATCATTTGTCGAGCTACTCGTATATCTGTGTCAGGAATTTCTCCATAATCTATACCTTGCTGGATCACCTCCTCAATAAGACTAAAATAGTCCATAATGGGAGCATTAATGGCAGTCCGCACCCGCGGATTAGGCTGTCTAAGCTCCAATTGAGTCACGATGGCCAGGGACCTGTTTTGTTCCATATAAGAAAAATGAGTTCGGACGATCGTACGTAAGCGTGCTCCAGTCGTCTTTCCTAAGGAGAGTTCACGACGAACTTCAATAATAAAATCCCCCATGCGTTCCTGGAAAACTCGGATAAGAATTTCCTCTTTGTTTTTAAAGTACAAATAGATTGTGCCATCCGCTACTCCTGCTAAACGAGCAATTTTGGAGACCTGGCATTGATGAAATCCAGATTCTGCAATGGCTTCAATTGCAGCATCAAGGATCTGTTGAAATTTACCCTCGCGCTGCGTGTCCATTTAACACCCCTTTGCAAAGAAAGTTTTGGTTTGAATGAATGACCATTCAGTTGAAAACATCATATCATAGGTTTCCAAAAAGATAAATAGATTTTTCAGAACTTAGTACAACTTTTATATAAAAATTTTAAATTTACGATTTTGATTCTACTGTGCACTAGTACAAGAAATGATGTTGACATGCATCGTGTCTCACGTATGATAGATAGAGTAATCTATACAAGATGGTCTATGAAAGGACGAAGGCGATGAACGTCAAAATTTTCAGTTCCCCTGATTATCGAATCTTAAACAAAGAAGTCAATCAATGGTTAGAGGACAATAACTGGCTTAAAGTCGTCAACATCACACAAAGCACTGGAACAGCTACCGTTATCTCCATTTGGTACACAGAACCTACTGTACCGATCCTTGGGTAATCTTTTAGGATTAGATTAGACTTAGATAAAACAAAACGAGAAGCGATAGGGCATTCGGATGCCTCTAGGCTTCTCGTTTTGTTTATATTTTTTAGGGGTTGCTCATTTTTACCTACCAACCGCATCAAAACCAACTTTACATGGAAATACTAGTCATGATTAATCCGAAACCTAAGATCTATTTACGAAAGGACGGTATTTTATGAAAGTCTCCCTCTTTGCTACTTGCCTGATGAATGCCTTTTATCCGGAAGTGGATATGATTATGTCCAAAATCCTAAAACACCTAGGACATACAGTAGACGTTCCTGAAGGACAAGCCTGTTGCGGTCAAATTGCGTTCAATTCTGGTTACATCGCTGACGCACGGGAAGTCGCCCGCACGCTCATTGATTCTTTCGAGCGGAGCGAAGTGGTAGTGGGTCCCAGCGGCTCCTGTATAGCGATGATTCATCACTACTACCCCTTCCTATTTGAGGACGAACCAGCTTACCTCGCCAAAGCCAATGCTCTCATAAATAAAAGCTATGAATTTACCCAATTTATCGTCGATATCTTGAAACAGCCTGATCTGGGTGCAAGCTACTCTGCGAAAGCAACCTATCATCCCTCTTGTCATGCAACGCGGCTTTTGGGGATTGGGGAAGCTCCTCTAAGGCTCTTAGAAAACGTCAAGGGGTTAGAGCTTATTCCTTTGCCGGAAGCCCAACTTTGTTGTGGCTTTGGTGGAACGTTCTCCGTAAAGATGCCTAAAATCTCCGAAGCAATGGTTGCAGAGAAGGCAGCACATGTCTTAGAATCCGGTGCAGATTTGCTTCTCGGTCTTGATATGGGTTGCCTTATGAATATCTCCGGCTATCTCGAAAAAATCAATAAACCAATCAAAACTATGCATATCATTCAGTTGCTCGGGGAGGGAATGAAGCCATGAGTACCTATAAACTCATTGTTGAGAAACGGGTCGATAAAGCCCTTTCCAACGAATTTCTACGCAAAGCCACGCGCAGAGCCACTGACCGTTTGCGTCTTAGTAAATATAAAGCTGCCGAGGAACTAGGGGATTGGGAACAGTGGCGTCAAGCTGGGCAAACCATTCGTACTCATGTCGTCGCCAATTTAGACTATTATCTCAAGCAACTCATTGGACAAGTCGAAAAAAACGGAGGACATGTCCATCTGGCCAAGACGCCAGCGGAAGCAGTAGAGATCGTACGTAGCATTGTGGGCAAGCAGGAAGCAAAAAGCGTTATTAAATCCAAATCTATGGTTTCTGAAGAAATCCATCTTAATCCTGCTTTAGAAAGTGACGGCGTTAGCGTCGTAGAAACAGACCTCGGTGAGTATATCCTCCAAGTTGCGGGCGAACCCCCTTCACACATTATTGTACCGGCCATGCACAAAACAAGGCAGCAGGTTGCAGATTTATTTGAACCCATTGCCGGACAAACTCTGAGTTCTGACACCCCAACCCTAACTCGTTTCGTGCGCACGCAAATGCGAGAAAAGTTCCTACATGGAGACATCGGCATCACGGGCTGTAACTTTGCTGTGGCTAAGACTGGAAGTATTGTGATGGTCACCAATGAAGGCAATGGACGAATGGTAAGTACTCTACCACGCGTTCAAATCACGCTCATGGGCATGGAACGAATTGTTCCCTCCTTTAGGGAACTCGACGTTTTACTCAATCTTCTGGCTCGAAGCGCAACTGGACAGCGGCTCTCCAGTTATACAACGCTCCTCACCCCCCCTAAGCAACCCGCTGAGTCGGATGGCCCCGAAGAATTCCACCTCGTCATCCTTGACCATAACCGCTCGGAAATTTTGGGAGATGCAACCTTTCGCACCGCCTTAAACTGTATCCGGTGCGGAGCCTGCTTTAATGTTTGCCCTGTCTACCGTCAAATTGGTGGGCACGCCTATGGCTCTGTTTATGCGGGCCCGATCGGCTCCGTGATCACGCCCCTCTTGGAAAAAGACTGGGATAAATGGGGACATCTTCCCTTCTTCTCTTCGCTTTGTGGTGCTTGCTCTGAGGCCTGCCCGGTTCACATCCCGCTCCATGATCTTCTAGTGAAACTCAGAGTACGAAAGACTCTCAGTGGACACATCCCGCCGGTCGAGCAAAAAATCTTCCGAGCCTATCGATACCTCTTCACCCACGAGAAAACCCTGCGTCGGATGATCCGTCTGGGTGCGCGATTACAACACCCATTCGTTCGGAATGGTCGAATTGTAGGCGGGCCACCTCCTCTTTCCAACTGGACCAAAAGCCGAACCCTTCCCATGGTTTCTCCTGAACCCTTTATGAAAATGTGGACAGATTCAAAAACAAAATAATTACGGAATAACGAGGTGAGAACAATGACAAATGCCAATGATTTTATCAGCCAACTGGCGGAAAAGTTGGGGCGTTCCACCCCCACTGAACCCCCGGAACCTGTGTCCCTTCAAATCCCTCAATATCACTTATCCGATCCTGGGGAGCGAACTGCAGTCTTCCTACACAATTGGCAAGCCCTTGGGGGCAAAGGAGCTGTCGTAAAGTCTGAAGACGACATTATTCACAGCCTCCAAGAATGGTTTGGAGACCTCGACCTGAATTGGCTTAACAAGAAATCTATTGTAGCCTGGGACATGCTCCCACCGCTTGTCGAAGCCGCCTTTTCCACCCTGAACTGGCCTCTAGTCCGTTATACCCACGCTGCTCTAGATCCGCGTGAGCGTCACGCCATCGCTGCCCAAGCCGAACTGGGCATAACGGGCGCTGATTGGGGAATCGCTCTTTCCGGCACGGTTGTAATCAACAGCGACCCTCAGCGTGGACGCGCTGTGAGCCTTATTCCCCCTCGCCATCTCACATTCATCGAAGCTTCCAAGCTCAGAGATAACCTCGGGGAAGTTCTAGAAGAGGTTTCAGCTTCAGGAAGCCCGCCCTCCGCCATCGAGCTGATCACTGGCCCGAGCCGGACATCTGACATTGAAATGGACCTATCAATTGGTGTCCATGGACCAGTTGAAGTTTATGTTGTCATTGTAGAAGATTAAATAAAATACTCCACGTGTGCTAACGGAAAGTAACACTTAGCTTGCTCCAGGAAAAACTCTCTCAACTCCTCCATCTCTTCCGGCTTGTAGATATATTTTCCATAGCCAAACTGCCCATATTTAAACTTTCGCTCATCCTCTGCCATTGGGAGAGAGGAATTTTGGAAGACCTCTAAAATGTTGGCTTTCGCTTTCAAAGTAAAACGATGTGAGATGAATTCAAGCGTTAGCTGCTCCGAAGACCAACCGGACGGAGCCTTTTTTGCCAATTCATCCGCAGAGCGCTCCAATAACCTCCGATAAGCTTCTTGCCACCCTTGAAATCGAAAAATCGGAGCAATAATAAACCCTAAGGGATACTCAGCGTTTAACACTTTACCTGCTGCAATTATCCTATCTTCCGGAGATGGGGTCAAATGTTCAAATTTATCCACTACCACGTCACAATTTAAACTAAAGCGAAAACGTGTATGTCCTTCATGTTGAGCATCAAGCAGACTGTCTACTGCTGTAAATTTCGTGACAAAACGAAAACGACCGTTCGGTTCTTGCCCAAAGAATTCTATGGTCTGCTTCAAGGCTCCTGTATAATGCTCAACCGGAAGTGGATCTGAAGTGGCAGCTCCTTCGAAGCGAGTAATCTCCGGGAGCCTTTCACTAATCAACGATGAGGCAATGTCTAAAATTTCTTTGAGATTCACATATACCCTGACATAAGGTTTTTTCCCTAAGGTTGTCGCCAGATAACAATATTCGCACATGCCCGGGCAACTGGTGACAAGTGGCAACTGATAATGAGCGGACGGTTTACAGGATTGGAACGTCTTACTACGACGAACTCCGAGGACTAAGGTTCTCTTGGCTTCCCGATACGCTTCAGCAAGGGTTTTATCAGGAATTCCGGTCACCCGATTATGGGATGTAGTAGGAGTAAGGGGGATTCCCAAGTGCCTAAACTGCTGGACTAGGGTTTTCCCTAATGGATAATCCAGCACACCGGACTCATAAAACACGCGAGTAGGTATAAATTCTCTTGCCATCTTTGTTCACCTCAGGAATAGGGTACCCCAAGAATACAACAACTAAAACTTTCCGGATTTAAAAATAGAAACAAACAACCAGAGTAACATGAGCGTAGCCATTCCAAAACCTATCTCAATTGCAGGAATCCGCCAAATTAAAATGGGCTGACTTCCCAAAGAAGAAGCAATAATAAGACCAGCCATAACAATACTGAACGAAAGTAAAATGATGCTAAAAGAAAGTTGATTTGTAATGCGGTCTAATTTTCTCAGAAAAATATCAAGTTCTGGAACACTCACTTCTAAGCGAACTCGTCCACGCACCATGTCTCGCATTAGATCTTTCAGTTGCTTGGGAAGGTCCACGAGAAGATCTCCATAATCCGTAATGTTATGCCAGATCCTCCCTGCAATCGTGCTTGGCCGATACCGTTCCTTCAGGAGTTGAATACCAAACGGTTCCGCCATGTCCATAATACTGAGCTGAGGGTCGAGTTTTTCCACAATCCCTTCCAAAGTCAGTAAACATTTGGCCAACAAAGTAAAGTCTGAGGGTATGCGAATTCGATGCCGAAAAGCAACCTCAAAGAGGTCACTAATCGCTTCACCTAAGCTGATTCGACTCATGGGGACATCCACATAGTTTTCCCGCAATTCATCCACGTCGTTGGTCAGAAGGGATAACTTTACATCATCGGGCACAATACCTATTCGTAATACAGCTTTAATCATACTCTCGGTATTCTGGCGCATCATAGCGATGACTACGGAGGCAAAATTATTTTTCATATCTAAGGTGAGCCTTCCCACCATGCCAAAATCTATAAAAGCGATCACACCGCCTTCCAACAAGAGGATATTTCCGGGATGTGGGTCAGCATGAAAAAACCCTTCGATTAGTACCTGATGAAAAAGCGCCTTTACCAAGTGTTCTGCTAAGGCCTTTCGGTCATACCCCTCCTCATCAAAGCCCTCAAACTGATTGAGCTTTTGTCCTTCAACAAACTCCATCGTAAGCACGGTTTGAGTCGAATAGTCCCAATGGATGGTTGGGATATAAATCGTAGGATCACTCTTGAATTGCTTAGCAATTTTCTCCGAATTTCTGGCTTCAACGGTGTAATCTAGCTCATTGCGCAACGATTTGGCAAACTCCTCGACGACATCTCGTAATTGCAGACGTTCCATTCTCTCCATACGATGTTCCGCCAAGGTGGCTAAATCCATTAAGATTTCCAAGTCTGTTTCAATCATAGCCTTAATTTGGGGACGCTGTACCTTAACAGCAACCTTCTCACCTGTATGCAACCGGGCACAATGAACCTGACCAATGGAAGCAGCGGCGAGCGCCTTTTCGTCAAATGAAGAATAAATTTCCCCCAGAGGGGAACCGAGTTCCTCTTCGATGATTCTGCTTACAGCTTCAAAGGAAAATGGGGGAACATTATCTTGTAATTTCTCCAATTCGTGCAGAATATCCGCTGGTATGACATCCGCTCGCGTACTGGCCATCTGGCCGATCTTGACATAAGTTGGACCCAGCTCCTCAATCACCTGGCGTATCCGTTCCCCAACGGACTTAGGATCAATCTCTTCCATATCCGCGAACAGCCGTTTGGGCAAGGATAGCATATGTAATAGCCCAATCTCCTCTACAAAAAAACCAAAACCATGACGCGCTAGGACTTTAGCGACATCTCGATATCGTTTCAAGTGTCGTATTCTCTTCCCAATCATATGAAAAAGTCCCCTTTACTATCTCGATGTTCTTGGTTCTTGATTCGTAGTTTGAGATTCGAGATTCGAAATTCGAAAGTATCATATCGCATCAGCAGATATATGAATTATGTAGATAGAGGGCCTGAGTCATTCAGGCCCTCTATCTACTCTTTGTGATCTAATTCTTTGTGTTCTTACGCCTTGTTTTCCAACTCTTGGATACGCTGTTCTAGGCGTTCCAGATCGGCTTTGGTAGGAACATTGAGGTCTTTGAGAAGTTTTTCAATTTGTTGTTGAATTCTCGAATTCATTTCCTTTTTTTCGGCTTCCCCTTTCTCAAACAACTCACGCACCAATTCCTTCGATTCGGCCGTTGAAACTTCCCCTCTTTTCACTAATTCGTCAACCAGCTTCTCGATTTGTTCTTTACTAACCACCGCTAATCCTAAGCCCAGAGCCAGCCCTTTGCTAATAAAATCTTTCATACTTTTTCTCCCCCTTTTTCCTATTATACCCTTTATTGAAATGATGTTCACTAAGTTATTACCTAAATGATTCGACCTTAGAACTTATAATTATTGTTTGCAAAAACTCTCAAACTTACTTATAAATAATCTCCATTGCTTAAATAATTTAATTCACTTGGATGATCGCCACTATTTCTCGATTGGAATAAAGCACCAAGGACAAACCTGACATTATACGTTATACTAAGAGACAACTCGTCGAGTTAAATGCAGTTGCCAGTTAACGCTTACTCTAACCCCTACTCACTAGAAATATTACTGAAAGGATGAAGAAAATGAAGAGTTTGAAGAGTATAAAATTGCCCATTCTCCTAGTTCCCGTCATTTCTGCATTCTTGCTTTTTACAATTATCACAGCTTCCCCTTTAACCATTACTAAAGACATATTGATGAGAGAACAACCATCGGCAGTGTCTGTTACGCCCCAACCAATGGTGACCGTCCCCAACGCCACAGAAACTCAAGCGACAGTAGCTAGCATCCCAGCTACTGTCAACAACCAAACTCTCTCCGCTCTAGCTGCACAGAGACAAACTCAATTATCTCGTTCGATAAGTACGCAACAACCCTCACGCTCCATAAGTACGTCCTCCAACTCGACTTTGACCTCGTCCTCGTCCTCTAACTCCTCTTCACAGCCCTCGAAAGCAAGTGCCATTATAGCCACTAGTGAACAATATATCGGTGTACCCTATCTTTACGGTGGGACCACACCCGCAGGATTCGACTGTTCAGGTTTTGTTCAGTACGTTTTTGCTAAAAACGGGATCAGTCTTCCCAGAGTTTCGCGTGATCAGTTTCAGGTCGGTACTCCTGTCTCGTTTAGCAATCTACAACCCGGAGATTTGGTCTTCTTTTCCCTAGCTAAAAATGGAGTCGTCGATCATGAGGGCCTCTATGTTGGCAATAACCAGTTCATCAATGCGGCCAGCTCCAAAGGAGTAACTATTTATACACTGGGATCCTATTGGCAATCCTCCTATGTAGGAGCGAAACGAGTATTTTAGCGTTCCTTCTGTGACCTAAGTCTATTTTTCATCACTGCTACTTCAATAATTGTAGCTAGATTACGCCCAGGACGAACCGGAACCGTGATCTCCGGAATCGAGATCCCTAAAATCTGTCGTGTTAGAGGCGGATCTATACCTAAACGATCATAAAATTTTTCTCGTTGCCATTCTTCCAAGTGAACAATAAGCTGGATATCTTTTTCATCCCGCACAGCACCCGCTCCAAACAACGCCGTCACATCAAGAATTCCTAAACCGCGTACCTCCAGTAAATGCTGGATCCGAATTGGAGCAGTTCCCCGTAAACTTTCTTCATCAACCCTCCTAACTTCCACCGCATCATCGGCAACCAACAAATGCCCACTTTTGATTAATTCTAAAGCTGCCTCACTTTTACCGATTCCACTCTCGCCCGTAATCAATACCCCCACTCCGTACACATCCACTAAGACACCGTGCACAAGTGTGCTGGGAGCCAACTGATTGGTGAGATATCGGATTAAAAGATAAAAAAGTTGGGTTGTCGATCGATGGGTCGTCAAGAGAGGAATCTTCCGTTCAGCAGCCAATTCAATAAACTCCACAGGGATCGTCAAACCCCGTGTTACAATCACACAAGGGACTTCTGCAACCATGACTTGAGCAAGATGCTCGCGCCGCACGGACTCTTCAAATTGCTGGATGAGTCCCAATTCCGTCCGTCCATACACTTGAATTCGCTGGGGAGTAAAATGCGTTAAGAATCCCACCAATTCAGCGCTCGGACGTTTCAAGCTATAGTCTGAAATTTCTTTGCTTACTCCCTCACGCCCTGCAATAACCTCCAATTCGAATTCCTCAATTAACTGGCTAACTGTCAGCATTTTTACACCTTCTTTCATGAAATGCTGGTATCTCGTTTCAATACCCCCCTATGATCCAATATTGGTTCAAAGGGGGGTATCAGTATCATTTCTTTATTCGCCATAGCCTTGTTTTACATTAATAGCTCGATAACCTCGGCTGCAGTGCCACACTCTAGAATACGTTCCACAAACTTCTGTTTGTCTACACCCTCAAAGGTAAGCTTGCCTAGTACTTGGCGAACTTTGGGCAACGAGCCTGGCGCCATGCTGAGTTCCTTGATTCCTAAAGCTGCAAAGAAAGGAGCCAATAAGCTGTCCCCTCCAGCCTCACCGCAAATGCCTACCCATATGCCGGCCTTCTCTGCCGCTTGGCTTACCCGGGCAATCATACCTAAGACCGCGGGGTGATGAGGTTGATATAAATCAGCCAGTTCATTATTTTCACGGTCCACCGCCAACATATACTGAGTCAAATCATTCGTCCCGATACTAAAGAAATCGACTTCCGTGGCTAATCTCTTAGCATTCCAGGCTGCTGCCGGAATTTCTATCATCATGCCTACTTGAAGTTCTCCCACGACAAACCCTTCCTGCACCACTTCATCCCTAGCAGCAAAGAGCAGCTCCTTGGCCTGCACCAATTCCTCGAGCGTAGCAATCATAGGAAACATCACGGCAGTTGGTCCCGCTGCGGAAGCTCGCCAGATCGCCCGAAGCTGGACACGGAAGATCTCCGGTCTGCGCAAACACAGGCGCAAAGCACGTACACCCAGAAATGGATTTTGTTCCTCGGGCAACTTCAAAGCAGGCGCTTTTTTATCCCCGCCAATATCCAGCGTCCGAATAACGGTGAGATGAGGGGCGCAGGCTGCAATCACTTTGCTGTAAGCTTCTACTTGATCTTCCTCAGAAGGAAGTTGATCTCCCATAAATAAAAATTCAGTCCGGTAAAGTCCTACGCCATGTGCTTTAAACTTCTGAACCAGTGGTATATCCGCTGGACTTCCAACATTGGCGGCCAGAACAATATCCCCGAAGATACCTCCAGTCAGACTCTCCTGACCCTCTAAGTCTGCATCCACACGGCGAAAATTTGTCATTCCCTCCGGAGATCGCTTGACCCACCCTTCATCTCCATCCAATTCGGCCCACTTTAAACCACTCAATTCCTCCCAAGCACTATCAACACCCGTCACCGCCGGAATCCCGTAAGTTCGAGCCAAAATTGCAGCATGAGACGTTTTCCCGCCCTTGCGCACGATAAATCCTAGTACTCGATCCTTAGGTAAAGAAATTGTTTGAGCGGGAGTTAGTTCCTCAGCCAAGACGATCCAATTTCCCACTTCCGGAAAGGAGGCGGCACCGGACCCTTGAGAACCGAGCAGATTTTGCAAGAGCTGTTCCCGCACGTCTTGCACATCTACAGCGCGTTCTTGGAAATACGGATCAGGAATACTTTTTAGCATCTGGATCGCTTCCGCTGCAACCTCTTTTAATGCTTGCTCGGCTGGCAAATGTTGAGCATTAATACGGTTTTGAGCCTCACCCACAAAGGCAGGATCCGAAAGCAAAAGTTGATGGGCAATAAAGATCTGAGCAAACTCTTCCCCTTTTTCCGCTCGAACTTGTTGCTCATATTGAGTTAACTTCTGATTCGTGAGTTCAACGGCCTTTTGGAAACGTTCTAATTCTTGCTCCACATCGACCTCAGCCCCCTGCTCACGGGGCACATCTGGCGCAAAGCCCTGCAGTAGCCAGATCTCGCCCGCAGCTCGACCGGAAGATACCCCTAGACCATGCCATTCGTTTTCATTACTATCCATTTTACTCACCCTGATTTTCTAAATTTTTAACGAGCACTTCTAAATTCTCAGCTGCTTCCTGTTCATCTACTCCGTCCACAATCAATTGAAATTGACTACCAGAAGCTAACCCCAGCGAAAGAATCCCTAAAATACTTTTACCATCGACTTGAGAATCGTTAGTCTTGATTTTAATACTACTTTTATAACGGCTGGCCATCTGTACCCATAGAGAAGCCGGCCTGGCATGAAGCCCTGAACTATTCGTAATGGTAATGTCTTTGATAATCAATGTGCAATTCCTCCTTGCTCGATAATTAGCTTAAGCTGAACGAATTCACTGTTGGATTGGTTTTTTAATGGCCGAAAGGAGTAAAGCTGATACAAGGGTTCCGACTATCAAAGCTATAATATAGGGAACTAAATTGGTTACGACATGAGGGATCGCTAGGACCCATATTCCACCATGAGGCACGATGATAGTACTCCCGAAGGCCATCGAAATACCTCCAGCTAATGCTGAACCAATCATGATGGAAGGGATAACTCTCAACGGATCTGCCGCAGCAAAGGGGATTGCGCCTTCTGTGATAAACGATAGACCCAGAGCCCAGTTTGCCTTGCCCGCTTCTCTCTCTTCTAGAGTATATTTCTTCTTAGTAAGAACGGTGGAAAGAGCTATACCTAATGGAGGAACCATTCCTGCGATCATCACAGCAGCCATGATGGCTGATGGTTGACCACTGGCTACGGTTGCTGCACCGAAGGTGTACGCGGCTTTATTGACTGGACCACCCATATCAAAGGCCATCATAGCACCCAAAATAATTCCCAATAACGCCGCGTTTGTACCGCTTAGGGAGGTTAACCAAGCTGCTAAGGTGGTGTTAAATAAGGTCATAGGTTTACCAATTACATAAACCATCAGTAGTCCCATGATGGCGGTTGAAAGCACTGGGATAATGAGGACTGGCATTAACCCTTGTAAGGATTTGGGCAGTTTGACATACTTTTTAATTCCTAAAACGATATAACCAGCCGCAAAACCAGCAACCATGGCGCCTAGAAATCCAGATCCATTATTCGATGCAATATACCCACCAATCATACCTGGTACGATCCCTGGCCTGTCCGCAATCGAAAATGAAATATAGGCACCTAATACTGGGATCATCAACGCAAAGGCCGCTTTACCAGCAGAGAATAGCGTTTCGCCCAAACTTCCCGGAACTTTAAAAACATAAATACCACCAATGGCAAACCCTAAAGCAATCAACAGACCTCCAGCCACCACGAAAGGTATCATAAAGGACACGCCCGTCATCAGGTGTTTGTAGACCCCTGTTCTAGACTCCTTCCCTTGGGGTTTAACCTGAGCAGCCTGAGTCACTTTATTCGGGCTGTTAGAACTTGCTTGAGCATTAGCGGCCCTGGTGAGCAAACCTTTAGCATCTTTGATCGCATCCTTGGTTGATACTTCAATCATCGCCATTCCAGCAAACCTGCTCTTGTCAATCGACGTGTCGGCAGCAATAATGACTGCCTTAGCTTGAGCTAAATCCTCTTGAGTAATGACGTTCTCCGCACCGACAGACCCCTGTGTCTCGATTTTAATCTCATGACCCATTTCTTTAGCAGCCACTTGAAGTGCTTCTGCGGCCATATAGGTATGTGCAATACCTGTAGGACAAGATGTGATGGCTACAAATTTCATACCAATTCCCACTCCTCTTTTGAATTGTTTCTTCAATGTCAAGTAAATCTGTCATTTCCCAAGCTTAACTCTCGTGTGCCTCAATCGCCTTCTTGACTTCTGCTGGCGTTTTAGCGCTTCTGAGCGACTCCAGAAATGAACCATGAATGAGCAAGCGGGCTAATTTGGACAGTGCTCGCAGATGAATATCCTCCCCTTGGATGGGGGCTGCAATGAGAAAGAAAAGATCCGCTTGGGAATCATCCAGAGACTGAACATCAATTCCCTTCTCCAGGCGAGCCATAGCCAAAGCAGGTTTTGTTACTCCTTCCGATTTAGCATGCGGTATGGCAACGCCAAAGCCGACTCCCGTCGTTCCCTTTGATTCCCTAATAGCCACATCTGACAAATACTGCTCTACATTATGGACTGCCCCAATTTCCTGAAAACTGTGAGCCAGAGCTCCCCAAACCTCTTCCTTAGTCTCCGCCTTAAGCCCTAATAGAATTGAATCATCCGCCAATAAGTCTGTAATTTTCATCCGTTACACCCTCATTTCTTCAATTATTACATGGGGCAAAAGTTTTTCCACGTCGTTGAGTTTGCCGGCTTGGGTCCCTGGTTGGGCTACCGAAGCCGCAGCAACGGCTGTTGCCCACCTAGCCTGTTCGACCAGTGACATTCCTTGAGCTTCTCCATAGACTAACCCCGCTACCAGAGCATCCCCAGCCCCTACCGTACTGCTCACCTTGACCTCGGGTGGACGAACTAACAAACGTTGGGTTCCGTCGGCGACTAACGCCCCTTTTCCCCCTAGAGAAATCACAACCTTAGCAATCCCCCCAGAAATTAACCCCTCCACCGCATTTAACACAGCGATCTCACTGTCAAGAGAATGCCCCACTAACTGCTCTAATTCCTCCAGATTGGGTTTGATGGCATAGGGTTTCGCTTTGATGCCCTCCGCCAAAGCGCTTCCGCTGGTATCCAGAAAGACCTTGCAATCATAATTTTTGAGAATTTCCGTAAATTCCCGGTAAATATCTAGAGGCGCCTCTCCTGGCAAGCTTCCCGAGAGAACAAAAAGCTTCGATTCTTCAGCTAACTGCTTAATCACGTTTTTTAGTTCTTGTAAATCTGAAGAACCATAATTAATACCCGGAAAATTAATCTCGCTGACCTGCCCACTGTCCTCATCGACGATTTTAGTGTTCACTCGAGTAGCCCCATTGACTTTAATAAAATGATCTGCAATCCCTTGAGCTTGAAAATACTGCTCAAAAATTTTGGCATTTTCCCGACCTAAGAAACCGCTCACCTCTACATTCTGACCTAAACTATTAATAACCTTGGCAACATTAATGCCCTTGCCAGCAGGATCTAAACGTTCTCTGCCTACCCTATTAACTTGCCCGACACGAAATTGAGTGAAATTAAGAGTTTGATCAACAGCAGGATTGAGCGTTATAGTGACAATCCTATCCCGTTTTTGCTTGTTCATGAGTACATCCCTTCAGCACTAAAATAGAGTTCTTAAATTTCTCAAACACTTATCCTTACATATTATCTGCAGTTTGTACTTGAACATACTGACTTAACCGTTTCATATCTGCTTCAGATAAACCCTCTGTCAGGAGCAAATCAATCTCACTCAGGCTACAAATTTTACACATCGCTTTTTCCCAGAGTTTTGAGTGATCCACCACTAAAATGATTTCTTTGCCCGCCTTCACCATATGTCGTTTGGTTTCCGCTTCCATAAGATTAGGGGTCGTCACCCCGAGTTCGGGGTCAACGGCATTAGCTGCCAGAAAAACTTTGTCAAAATGAAGCTTAGCCAACATTTCATTCGTCAAGAAGCCGACTAAGGAACGAATATTTTTCCTTAGGCTCCCCCCTAAAACAATCACTTCGACCTGAGAATCCTCTGCGAACACTTGAGCAATATCCATACTATTAGTTGCAACCGTAATTGCTTTCCCCCGCAACGCGAGAGCTAATTGTAGCGTGGTGGTTCCAGTATCCAAAAAAACGGTTTCTCCATCCTTAACCAACTCAGACGCCGCTTGGGCAATTTTTTGCTTTTCATCATAAAAGCGAATTTCTTTTTCCTGATAGCTCAACTCAAAACTCGACTGGACAGAAATAGCCCCTCCATGCGTCCTTTGGATCAGCCCTACATTCTCCAGTTCCTGCAAATCCCGACGGATCGTTGATTCAGAAACGTCAAACCTTTGACTTAAATTCCCTACTTTAACCGGTTGTCCAGACTCCATCAGTTGCAAAATCTCTGCTTTGCGTTCTTCTGCAAACATAATCATCACCTTCTACTCAAAACGTTCCTCTTTGTCACTATATTCTTTCTAAGACCGTTTATGCTCATTTAAGTAGTTGTTTATGCTCGTTTATTATCATTTGTGCTCATTATAATCCATCCTTAGTTTTTTTACAAGTGAAAAAGTCGGAAAATTCTTCCTCTGCAAAACAGCTGGAGAGAGGCATCTCCGGTTCTTCATCGATAAAACCAGCCGACAATTCCATATAATACCGTGCAGGTGGCAGCAACCATGAGCCCATAGTGCAATTTCATTTTGGCATAGTCCATCACTGGAATTTTCATCACGGTGGCCATGGCCACGGTATTATCGCTTAGAGGGGAAACAAACCCACCGAAAGTGCCGCTGGCGAATACTGCCCCTGCAATTAAAGGCAAGGCAGCATGCTCAGTGGTCGCCAGCGAAAATCCTAAGGGCAATAAGATACCCCATGTGCCAAACGTTGAACCAATTACATATGAAAGCAGACAACCGATCACAAAAAAAGCGGGTGCTATAAATGCCGCTGGCACCAACCGTCCCACGGTTTGCTCTGTAAAACTTACAAACCCAAGATCCGTAGAAATAGCGGAAACCGCCCAGACAAACACTAAAAGGACGTTCACCGCCATCATCTCATTGCCCCCTTGCAAAAATCCAAAAAGGGTGCGCTGGATAGGCTGTTTTTGAAAAGCATACCAAATAAAGGAGATCATTAAAGTGGATAACAGTGCTTCCAACATCGCTTTGGCAGCATTCGCTTGGATTAATGCCCCTAAAAAATTCGTAGAATGAAAATGCCCGTCCCACCACGTGTAAAACAAAGTAAACCCCAACAAAAGCGCCAGAGGCACGATGAGGTTGAGCGCATTAGGTGTAACCTTCTGTGCGACCAGTTCCACTGGGTCTGGATAGGATTCATTCTCACGGTTAATCTTGCGTTGCCGATTGTACACCGGTGGATGCATTGCCAGTTCCATGGAGGTTTCTGCATAAGCCAATTGGGCCGAGCCCAAGGACCTTAGTTTAGCGATCGATTCTATCGGTTTAGTAGTTGGCTCCTTTACTTGACCCTTTTCGGTTTTACGGAAAGAATAGAACAAAGCAAACCCCAGCATAGCTAAGGAGAAGAAGTTAAAGGGAATGCTAAGTAAGAACAAGTTATAAGGAGGAGTGACAACCCCTTGATGCCGACTCACTGTGCCCAATAGACCAATGGTATAGCCAATAAACACTGTACCCAGGGGCATGATCGCACACAAGGGCGTCGCGGTGGCATCAATAATGAAAGCTACCTTTTGGACGGGCACTTCAAGCCGGGAAAATACCTGTTTCATCACTGGACCCACAGTAATAATTCGAAAATCAGGTGCCATAAAGGTGAGCAAAGCGGACAGCCAGGTTACAACAAAGGCACCGCGCCCGGAATGGATTTTTTCTTCCATAAGGCGAGCAAAACCACTTACTCCTCCTGTGATGCGCACCAATCCCACAAAAGCCCCAAAACCGTACATAAACACAATGAGTCTCAGGTTATCTGGAACTGCCAGTTCTTTCAAGATATACTGCAAGGCAGTATCCACGCCGCCAAATGGCGTAGGATTGAGCATATACGCTCCAACCAACAAACCCACGACTAAACCAGGCAGTACTTGCCTAGTGAGTAAGGCAAGTGGAATTACAACAAGAAAAGGTAATAACGACCAGATTGTACCTTGCATCAATGCGCCCCCTTCACTTTAGGTAATATTTCTAATATCCCGCCGTAAAGGGCAATCTATACTTTTAGCAAAATTTTTAAAATGACATTGTTGGGTCAAACTTATGTCAAACTTTTGCCACACTTTTTCGCCATACTGAAGTCGCAAACTATAACAAACTTAATTATACGGGGAGTGAGTTGGTATGAGATATGGTAACTATTATCTTGGATGTAGCTAAGTCTATTTGGACGACGATGATTCTGATCATCCTGCAATAATAATTCTCCAAGAGAGGTATGCCAAAGGGGAATTAAGTACGAACGAGTATTAAAAAACGCATGACAATATCAT
>JAJYAS010000284.1 GCA_021779415.1 Bacillota bacterium | reverse complement strand
ACTTATTTAAGATTTCGACAATATATTACATTATAAACGGTTGATGTTACCTTTTCATTGTACTAAACTATCCAAGTGTGCTAATTTGCCGTGAAAGAAGATGTACCAAGGGTAAAAATTATGGTCCATGACCAGATAGAAGTATTGAGAATTCCAAAGCAAGAAATTGCATCTGAGATAGAACCCGTGGATCAGAGGGCGGTAAGTATATATGTCTGAACAAGAAGAACTTATAAAACAAATCGAACACTTACGTTTAAGAATGATCAAGACAAAAGAAGGTAAATCTTATACGGATCCTGAAGTCATAACTGCAAGCCAAGAGTTGGATGCTGTCTTGAATAAGTACCAAGAAATGATGATGAAAAATAAGTTGGATACTGATCAGGAATAGTAGGAGATCCCAATAAACCCATCTAAATCTAAGAACACATCTTGCGGCTTCATGAATGGTGTGTTACTGGATTGGGTGTCTGAGGTGAGGTGGGAATTCGTAACTAAATAAAAAGGCTCAGCGGTACATAAATGCTGCTGAGCCTTTTTATAAAGAATCTAAAGTTGTTCGTGTTAAATTGTGTGTTGGTGGATTGGGGTGTTGTTAACGAACTAGTGAAAAAGAGGATTTATGGAGATTATTAAGGTCTGGATTTTAATAGTTTCTAAAATTGAGTCAAATAAAAAAGCCGCTATCTCTAGCGACTTTTATTATGTAGTGCGCCACGCATGGCGATTAACTTGGTGGTGAAAGTCCACTATGGGGGTTTGTAGTAACCAACCATTAGCTAAGAGCAAGGGTGTCCATCGTGAGGTGGAATCTGAAGGAAGCTGGAGGCAAAGTTCCGACCCAAGGAACACAAATATCATCAGGCGCAGGATATGGGATGAGTTTGCTACCCAAAACGAAGTCCAATTTACTACACAGACATACCAGTGTAAATGATGTGGGTACATGGAACGAAAGTGAATCGTCTTACCGTGGGAGGTCTCATGGACGTGAAGAGATAAGTTTGAATCACGGTTGAAACAAGATTTGTCATGAGAAGTCAGCAGATACCATAGTACCCGAGGAAGTCAACGTCATCGGGGAAGGGTTGAACCTTAGGAGGTGGTAGTCAATGAATGTTACCAAAACAGAAGCAAAGTGTAGCCAACTTCAAATTGACTTTAGTCGAAATGAAGGCTCACTGTAGACGAATAGTGCGGAACATGAAGGATATGCAGGAGCACACAGTTCTGGGAGGATAACTGAAAACAACATCACCGACGCAGATATGTCGAAGGATAGACTGCTTGAGAAGATTGTGGACAGAACCAATATGAACTGTGCCTACAAGAAAGTTAAGTCCAACAAAGGGGCCCACGGAGTCGATGGGATGAAAGTAGAGGAACTTCTGCAATATCTCAAAGAAAACGGGGACCAACTCAGGCAGTCAATTCTGGACGGTAAACACCGCCCTAATCCCGTCAGAAGGGTAGAAATACCCAAGGAAGACGGAAAGAAGGTAAGAAAATTAGGAATTCCTACGGTAGTTGATCGAGTCGTACAACAGGCAATAGGCCAAGTATTCACACCGATCTTCGAGAAGCAGTTTTCAGACAATAGCTATGGGTTTAGACCCGGGCGAAGCGCTCATGATGCGATCAGGAAGTGTCAAAGCAACGTAGATGAAGGATACAAATATGTTGTAGACATGGACTTGGAGAAGTATTTCGATACCGTTAATCAAAGCAAGCTGGTAGAAGTACTGTCAAGAACCATCAAAGATGGTAGAGTCATATCGCTCATCCATAAATACCTAAGAGCAGGAGTCGTTGTTAGGCACAGCTTCGAAGAAACAGAAGTCGGCGTACCGCAAGGTGGCCCTCTAAGTCCAATTCTTAGTAACATTATGCTTAATGAATTGGATAAGGAGCTTGAAAGAAGGGGGCATAGGTTCGTCCGTTACGCGGACGACCTGATGATCTTCTGCAAAAGCAGAAGAAGCGCACAACGTGTGCTAAACAACATCCTCCCCTTCATCGAAAAGAAGCTGTTCCTTAAAGTGAATAAGGAGAAAACTGTGGTCGACTACGTAGGAAAGGTGAAATTTCTTGGAGTCTCGTTTTACCGAACCAAAGGTAAAACGAGGGTTAGAATACATCCAAAATCGGTTACAAAGATGCGTTGCAAAGTGAAAGAGCTTACTTCCAGAAGCAATGGAGTGGGTAATGAGCTTCGGGCAACAAAACTCAGACGCTATATCATGGGGTGGATAAACTACTTCAAGATAGCGGACATAAAGACGTTGCTCTTAGGAACCGATGAATGGATGAGAAGGCGCATTCGTATGATCTACTGGAAACAATGGAAACGAGTGAAAACAAAGTTTAAAATGCTTAAATCACTGGGAATCCGCGTACAGAAAGCATGGGAATACGCAAACACAAGAAAGAGCTATTGGAGAACATCCAAAAGCCCTATCCTATCCAAGTCCCTAACTAACAATGTTATTAAGGGATTCGGGTTCCTGTTCTTTTCAGAGTATTATCGACAAGTTACAGCGTAAACTGAGGAACCGCCGTGTACCGAACGGTACGCACGGTGGTGTGGGAGGTCGGCCACTCAAATAATGAGTGGCCTCCTACCCGATTAATAAGAAGCTTTGCGTCATGGGCGGAGTAATTCTTATGTCACACGCCAAAGTCTCCGCTAAGTGGAAAGAGAGTAATCATACAGACCCTATCGACTATTTGGCTTCCAACGGCAAAACTTGGCCCAATTTAGTGGGTGATGTGACTGAAATCTATAACGAAATGGGGGGAGGTAACCCCAGGGAACGTTATAACAGTTAACGATTGGTACGGGTGGTAGTGGGGGTGCTCCGGGTGTTGGGACTATCGGTGGTGGTGCTGGGATTATTGGGAATGTCGGGAGTAATGGAGCAGTACTGGTAACCTGGAATCAATAGGAGGATAAATGATGAAGAAATTTGCTCAACTATTATATGGTAAAGCCCATTGGGTTTTTGAAGCAGACGTTATGCCTGAGTTTGCACCTGATATCGTCTTAAAGGACATCACAGATTTGGTGCCCCAACCCGAAGAGGGTTGGGATTATGATCCTACAACCGGCACATTTACTGCTCCTGTAGTTCCCGTTCCAACGCTTCTAGATGCTCAACAAGCGAAAGTCGCAGAGCTAACCCATGCCTACGACCAAGCCCTTGCGGTGGGTTTCATGTCAACAGCGAATGGAACTTCTTTACTAAACGGTTACACGTCGATCGACCAGACCAAGTGGATGAAATTATACATTGGCAAGGCAAATGGAATTCTTCCTGCGAGTCAACCCGTTGCAACCGCCGACGGAACTATCGTTAACCTAACTCAAGCACAATTACAGCAACTTCTCGTGGATATGGAAACCTTTGAACAGGCACAATAGGCCACATTTCATGACCGATTAGCACAGACGAACGCGACAACGACCGTCGATGAAGTCAACGCCATACACTGGTAAACACCCGAGGAAGTGTGTTGTTTTTAAGTTCAACATTAGACCTTCTATATATGGGAGTTTAACGAACCGAAAAAATCTAGAATGAGTCATTTCTATAACTAAGTAAGTGTTTCCACATAATCGTTGAATAACAGTTTCTTCTTTCAACGGAAGTGCTCGATTGAAAAATGAGCCCTCTCCCTTGATTTAGAACTAAGCTCAAAAAGATGGCACAAATCCAATAAAGACTCATATTATAAAACATAGCAAGCTTGGCACAAAAAGTGGTACTAGTTTATATTAAACAATTTAGAAATAGAGGGCGATTAAATGAGGCATAAAACAAAATTAACTGGAACGGTAATATACCCGAATGATCCGGAGTACCGGCAGGCACGTTTGAACTGGGACCCATTCACCAACGCATTTCCAATGGTATTTGTTTTTGCGCATCAGAATAAAGACGTGGCTAATGCAGTCAAATGGGCTCGTGAGAATAATGTACCCATTCGGATGCGAAGCGGCAGGCATGCCCTGGCAAAAGATTTTTCCCAAACAAATGGTGGAATCGTAATAGATACCAGTCTAATGAGAAATGTCATGTTGGATAAAACACGAGGAATCGCCACAGTTCAAGCAGGAATTCGTGTAGGTGCGCTTGTGAGGATGCTTGCGAAGGAAGGCGTCCTGGCACCTTTTGGAGACAGTTCTACTGTTGGCATTGGAGGAATAAGTACTGGCGGCGGAATTACAGCAATCCAGCGCACAGCCGGATTGATTTCCGACAATATTCTGGCTGCCACCATAGTTGATGCCAATGGTAAAGTTTTACGCGTTAGTGAAAACGAAAAACCGGATCTGCTATGGGCCATTCGCGGAGGTGGAGGAGGTAACTTTGGTATCATAACCTCCTATACCTTTATAATACGTCCTGCTCCTTTTCAAGTCGGAATATTTCAAATAATCTGGCCGTGGGAGCAATTGGATAAAGTTATAGATGCATGGCAAAGATGGTCTCCATCCGTTGATGAAAGACTGGGTACCATATTGGAGGTATTTTCGAAAACAAATGGTCTACTCCGTTCGCAGGGAATATTCCTTGGTCCCAAAGCGGAACTAGAGGAATTGGTAACACCTTTAACAAATGTCGGATCTCCTATAAAGGTGTTTATTGATGAGGTTACACTATCGGAGGCAATAGAATTTTGGGCTCCAAATGAACCGCTGTTCGACACCCAGAATACTACGTGGTCATCAGCCTGGGTGGAGCAAATCCTGCCCCCAGAAGGAATTAAAGCAATCCGAAGTTTCCTGGAAAAAGCAAAAGGCAGCGAATCAAATTTCTTTTTCCTTAACTCCGGAGGCGCAATGAACCGTGTACCTCCCAAGGATACAGCCTTTTTCTGGCGCAATACGAAATACTATTTGGAATGGGATGCTTCATGGACTGAAGAATCTGAAACACAAAAGAATATTAAGCTTGTCGAAGAGACCCGTATAAAACTGCAGCCCTATATAACCGGATCATACGTTAATGTACCTGATTTAAATATAAAAGATTACGGCCAGGAATATTACGGTGATAATTTTGCCCGGCTCCGGAAAGTTAAAGCGCAATATGATCCTGAAAATATTTTCAACTTCGTACAGAGTATTCCTCCAAGCTCCTGGCTGTGAACATGGGCATAAGAATTGAGATATTGGCCCCCTTAAAAGCTGCATGACGTCGCTTTGCAGCTTTTTTTCATTTTCTTGCACCAATCTGTAAGAAAAAATTGAGGTCAGTACATTAATTTACTTCGCTAAAGACCCAAAAATTGCAGCCTTTGACGCCTTGAAACAAGAGGTGTCATTTTTTTGCCCATTTTAAGGAGATGAAAAGGAAGTGCTTATGAAAACAGGTGATATCCTTCTGTTCTTCGGTGGCGAAGATCTTATTGACCAAGAGATCGA
>JAJYAS010000283.1 GCA_021779415.1 Bacillota bacterium | reverse complement strand
GAAAAGTTATGAATACGGATAAAAGTAGCCTAATTGCAAAAAGCAAGCAATATGTGCAGGCTGTTTTGAACGGAGAGTTTGACACAATTGCAGCAAATCTCGGAATACAATGCACAAGCGAATGTGGCAGAACAGGTAATTGCCGATATCGCCGCGTGGATTCACTTAATTTGACAACAGGAAGGCTGATGGGGGCATAATATAAAATCCACTGACCTTAAGCGGCCAGTGGGTAAATTTTTTTTAGATAGTTTTCGATAATTAATGTTTTACACAATTTACTGAGTGGTCTAATTTGCTCGGTCTTGCATCTGCTGCAGCCAGTTCCTTATTAGAATTGAGTATGACTTGATTCGACTATAGATCTGATTTGCAAGGGTTTCGTTGTATGTATGAAGAGTCAAATTGCGGTCATCAGCCATGACCAGGGCATGGGTAGCACTTTCATCATTAAGAATGCCTAGTTCCCGGCAACTGCGGATAACCCCTTTAGGTGAGGCGATCTCAAACCCTTCTATGACAAATAGATATTCTTTTGCGGCCTTCCAAAGGGCCTCAAACGTAAATTCAAAACGTTGAATAGTTGCATCCCTTTCGATCAAGGAAGGAGCATCGATAGATAGAACTTCTTCTAAGCGTGATAAGGCGCTGTGGGCTGCCCGTAAACGTTCACTGAGTCTGTCCACAAAATACCCTCCTTTTGCACATTTTCTACAAGAGCGGGAGTAGCATGAACAAGGTCAACGATATCGACGTTATACGGGAACGTTGACTCTTCCAAAATATTCCTTAGGAGCGTAAAGAATTCAGGCCCGGGTGAACCGGGATGCCAGATACCAATATCAATATCTGAACTGTTTTTGTTTGACTGTCTGGCCCAGGAACCAAAAAGATAAATCTTTACATCATTGTCATTAATAGACTTTATGAGCAATTCTTTGAGTATTTCAAGATTTTCGGTTTTGTCATTGGTAGACTTGGTTGCCATTAGGGCTCTGTCCTCCCTTGGATGCTACTGAGGCAGAATACCAGTTATTTCCTTAATAATAGCATGGACAGGACAATATAGCAATATAAGCAACTGGCTTGAACCATTAGCAATGGGAAGGAAGCTTTCTGAAATCATGCTGTATTGGACAGACTGTAAATTAATTAAGCGAGAGTGGGGTAAAGGTGGAGAGGATTCTAGTGTAAAACAGCGAATTTTGTTATGGGAGAATTCTGCTGCGCTAGGAGGTAAGACAACTGAATCTTTTCAATATTATTCCGCAAGATTTTTTCAAACCCTTGACCAGCAAATACAAAACTACTTATGTCGATTGCTTGACACTTATCTATAATAGCTATAAATCTGAGCTGTCTTTCGGTGTGGACAAAGATATTATCGTCGCCGAATTAGAGAATTATTTTGACAATGAATCCACTGCAGAGATGGTCTTCGATGAGGATAATGAAATTGCTAAGGACTCTCGCTCCAAGGCCAACGCAATTTTGCGTAGGTTAAAGGAAAGCGAATGGATTGAATACGAACTTGCTAACGACTTTCGGGTTAAGGTGAACCTATTTGACTACGCTGCTACGGTTATAGAGTCCTTCAATAAAATCATCAAGAATGAAGAGTTGGAATATCAAAGCTTAGTATCCCAGATCCACGCCACGCTGCTTAATCAGGAAGGGTACACTAAGCCTTATGAATATATCATCAAACGGGTTATCGAAAACACGGAAGAATTAATGGTGGGCCTGAAAAAACTCAATACCAACATCAAAAAATATATCGACGCTATCACTAACGAAAAATCTGCGGCTGAAATTGTGCAGGATTTTTTCATCTACCATAAAGATATAGGTTCAAAGGCTTATCATCGCATCAAGACCAGCGACAATATTTCCTATTTCAGATCGTCAATTATTGAGAATCTGCACAACATTTTAAATGATGCGGATGTTTTTGAGCGTGCTGTTTTGGGATATATGGAGTTAGAGCAGGTCGCTGAGCAAGCGTCAGCACATGATGGGCTGAGGAGTCAGATACTTGGCATCATTTCTGCCTATAGAAATTATGATGAGATTATTGCGGAAATCGATTATAAGAACGCGAAATATATTGGCAGCTCTGTGGCTAGAGCAAAATTCCTGCTGACCAATTCCAATAATGCTGAAGGTAAGATCGCGAAAATTCTGGCTTACCTGTCCGATGAGTTTAATAATGACGCAAGCTTAAATCTCAATGACGAAATCGATGACTCCTTGCTTGGGGTCTTTAATATCTTCCCCCAGGGCTTTATGGACAGCGATTCCTTATATGTGGTTCCGATTTCCAAGAAAGTGTCCCTGCCCGAGGAGTTGGACAGTACCTTAGGGATTACAGCGGAACAACGCGAATTGCATCGGCTAGCGCTGCAGGAAAAAAGCAAAAACAGGTTTTCACGCAAGAATATCAACCAGTACGTTGCTGGGTTGTTGCAAGAAAATAAAGTGGTGCTTGCTTCTACCCTGCCACTTGCTGATAAACGGGATCTCATAAAAGTTATTTTTATCAGCCTTTACGGCAGGGATAATAAGTCAATTTATAAAACTACGCCACTCTCTGAAACCATAGCGGTCAATAACTTCCGGTTTAATGATTTTCTGATTGAAAGGTGTGAATAATGGAGATGGAAATACTGAAGGAAAGCCTGATGCAAAAGGAAAAGTTCAGAACAACAGCCAACAAGCTGCTTAATAACTGCTTTATCATCAAGAAAAAGGAAGATACCCGGAATGACTACATCTTCATTGTGCAAAACAAAAACCTTTTTACGGAGTATTTCGACCTGCTTGGCTACAGCATTGAGATTAATGAAATGCAAGGGGTTGTGGCCTTGACAAGCCGGCAGGGAACGGGAAGATTAAGGCTGCGCAAGATTGAAAGCATTATTTTGCTCATTTTGAGACTGCTGTATATCGAAAAGCGTAAACAATTGAGTCTGAATGAAGATGTAGTGGTGCTAACCGATGAGATCCATCAAGAGTATAATATGCTAAAAATTGAAGCTAAAGCAAACCTGGATAAAACGACGCTGCGCGATACTGTCCGGTTGTTTAAGCGGTATAATATCGTGGCCAACATTGACAGCGACGTTACCTTGTCCGATGCCAGGCTTAGAATCTATCCAGCGGTGTTGTTTGCGGTGCCCACTGACAACTTGAGCAGCATGTACGAGGTGATCCTTGAGAAACTGCATAAGTACGTGACGGGGGGTGAGCAGAGTGATGATGAAGAAACTGTGCAGGATTAGGCTGATTAATTGGCACTATTTTGTCAATGAAACCATCAACGTTGCTGGCTCATGTCTGATTAGTGGGGAAAATACTGCCGGAAAATCGACGATTTTAGATGCGATTCAATTTGTGCTTACCACGAATCATCGTAAATTTAACACAGCAGCGAACGAAAAAAGCAGTCGGAACTTGAAAGGTTATGTCCGCTGTAAAACGGGGAGTGAAGATAATGCTTTTCTGAGGAGCGGCAGCGTCATTACGTATGCTGCCTTAGAGTTTTATGAACAAAAAACCGCTAACTATTTTACGTTGGGCGTCAAAATCGATTCTCCCGACGAAGAAAGCAAGCTGACAATTGCCTGGTTTTGCGAAGAATGTAAGCTGGAGGAGCTTTCCTTTGTGGTAGGCGGGAGACCCGCCACCACTGAAGAGTTCCGCAGAAAAGATAAGAAGATAAACCTAATTGCTCAGATGGCAAAGGCAAAAGAAAGATTTCGTCACAGACTGGGCAATTTGGAAGACCGATTTTTTGACATGATCCCCAAGTCGTTGGCCTTTAAACCCATGGATAATGTCAAGGACTTTATTAATAAATTTATCCTGTCGGAAAAGGCCATTGAGGTTGCCACTTTGCGTAACAATATTGCAGCCTTAAAAGAGCTCGAAGATCTGCTAGAGCTCACCAAGGACAAGATAGTTGAGCTTAAAGCCATCCTTGCCAAAAACGAGGATATTATCGCTAAAGAACGTGAAATCAAGACTAATGAAATATTAATCAAAAAGGCAGAAATCGAGGCCAAAAAACTGGAATTTGCGGAACTGGAGCAAAGCCAGGCAAGCTACAGACAAAACCTCGCCAGCGAGCAAAATAAAGAAGCTGCTTTAAACTCAAGTCTGCAAAATGAGCGGGACAGGCTGACGAATTTGCAGGTTGCGCTGGGTCAAAATGAAACTGCGCAGCTGATAAGTCATACCAAGCATCGCCTTGAAATCCTGGAAAAGGATAAGCGCATTGCTGAGGTAGCGCTGCGCAAGCTGCAAAACATGCTTGAGGTCGTAGAGGACGCCTTGAGCTTACTCAATAAGTTTGAAGTCCACATCCTTGCCAAGGATGATCTCAGGCAATTAGCTTCAGTCGATCAGTCTAACGACATTAAGATCCAAAATATCTACAACCTGAAAAAGGATTTAAAGTCATTGTTAGAAGGCTATACTTCCGATAATGTCAGGCAGAAGGATTTGCTGGTAAAATATCAGGCTCAAAAAATTAAACTGGAAAACGAAATCAAAGACCTTAAAAATAAAAAGCTTACCTATCCGGATAATACCACAAAGCTGTTAACAGCTATTCAGCAAGAGTTCTTACAACTGGGTATCCGCAGCGAACCCAGGATATTCTCTGATTTGCTGGAAATTACCGATCCTACCTGGCAAAATGCGATTGAAGGCTATTTGAATACGCAAAGATTCTACATAATTGTTGAACCCCAACACTACCGGGTAGCTTTAGAGGTTTATAATCGAATTAAAAAAGAAGTACACACCGTTGGTCTGGTTAACACCAATAAACTTGATATTAATGCTGTAGCTGATGCTGCTTCACTAGCTTATGTCATTAAAGGTGACAATCGCTGGGCGCGGGCCTATGCAGTCTATCTGCTTAACCGGGTGATTCGCTGTGAAGATGTGCAAAGTTTAAAAGATTATAAGGTGGCAATTACACCCGACTGTATGCTTTACCAAAATTATGCGGTAAGAAAGATTGACGTGAGAGTGTATTACACTCCATATATTGGCGCACATGCCTTTGAGGTTCAGCTTATAAACAAACAGGCTGAACTTAACGGTGTTAATGAAGCTATCAGGGCTGCTGAGGGAAACCTGAAGGTGCTCGGGCAAATCATCGAGACGCTTAGTCTCTGCAAAGTCGAAGTGTTGGAAGAGAATATCAATGCACCGAGAGAATTTAAGGGGATTAATGAGCAAATTCAACAAGAAAAGTTGGAGCTAAGAAAAGCTGAGCAAGATCCTAGCATTATTGAGATTCAAATGCAGATTGAGGAGTGCGGCAGGCAGGTTAACAAAATACAGGCGGAACATGACAGGACCAAAGAATCAATCGGTAGTTTTAAGAACAAAATCGAAGGCATTTCCGCTCAAATGCAAGAGATG
>JAJYAS010000282.1 GCA_021779415.1 Bacillota bacterium | reverse complement strand
GCAACCGGGACTAACCTGAAAAGTTTCACCGACAAACGCGGTAAGTTCACAACCTTCGATAGTTACGATGCCATGGATAGATTACTACATGTGACCTTCTCGGATGCTTCTACTATCCAGTTTACCTACGATACTGTTGGACGACCGACCGCTATTATAGATTCTCTTTATGGCACTATTAGTTATGCCTATGACGCACTTGACCGGGTTGTAAGCGAAACAACGCCTTCAGGCACTATAACCTATGCTTACGATGCTATCGGTCGCAGAACGTCTATGACGCTCGCAGGAGAGCCTGTCGTTAGCTATGGGTACGATGATGCAAGTAGACCTGTATCCATCAGTAAAATGGTTGGCGGGATACTGAGAAATTATGCTCTTGGTTACGATAATGGAGGACGGAGAACTTCGCTGCAGGTGCCGTTGTTGGCGGTTGGCGATAAAATCAACTCCTCTTACGGTTTCGATGCCGGAGACAGATTACAGAGTATTACGCATCAAAGCCCAATGGGTATCTTGGAATCCATGTCCTATATTTCTGACCCGAACGGCAACCGTTCAAGCATGAGCCGTGGTGTTACCTTGCCGACAGTAATAGCCATGTCAGGCACAAGTTATAACGCAGAATACGAGATGTTATCCTATAACGGGAATACGTTGACCTATGATGAAAACGGCAACCTGACAAGTAAGACGGATAGTGCCGGTAATGTGACTACCTATACCTGGGATGCCCGTAATCAATTGGTGGCAATCAGTGCGCCAACAACAACACCGCCGTTATCAGCAACATTCCAGTACGATGTTCTTGGTAGGAGGGTCAGCAAAACCGTAAACGGTACTACGACCATGTACGTTTATGATGGCGTTGATATCATCCAGGAAATCACGAATGGTGTTAAGACCAATTACGTCAGGACGCTGGGTATTGATGAACCGCTGTCTAAGGTTGATGACAATGGGATTGTACGTCATTATATCCGTGATGGACTGGGGTCTATTGTTGGTCTGGTGGACGATGCCGGTAATCAGGTATCACAGATTGCTTATAATGCTTATGGAATGACAGGTAGTGTAGAAAGCTTTGGTTTTACTAGCAGAGAGAAAGATGACGGCACTGCGCTGATGTATTATCGGGCGAGATACTATTCTCCAGAGATGATGAGGTTTATCAGTAGAGACCCGCTTGGCTTTGGTGCGGGGGATGCGAATTTTTATGGGTATGTAGGGCAGAATCCGGGGAATTTTATAGACCCACTAGGGTTGGCCAATATTAATCTTTACAATCCTAAAGGTACACGTAGTGAAAACTTTTTATATAAACAAACTGAAATGCTGAAGCTTGATAAATACTACACCATAAGTGGGCATGGTAACAAAGATTTCATGCAAGGACCAAACAGTAATAGGATTGATGTAGATGATTTGGCTAAAATGATACGAAACGACCCTAATTATAAAGGTCAGACTATTTACCTTAGTTCATGTTCAACCGGGAAGGGGAATAATTCGTTCGCTCAACGTCTTGCAAATAAATTGAACACATCTGTCATAGCACCCAATGATGATATAAAAGTACATGTCTCAAACGAAAACGGGTATGAATCATTCAATGAAACAATTATAAACAATGGGAAATTTATCTATTTTATTCCTAAAAAACCATAATCATAAATGGGTTTAATATATAACAACCTTTTTGATGATTTTGTTCAACTAGGTAGAGATTATAAACTTAAGGATAAAACTCTATAGAGGTTTAAATGAGCCTGATTGTAGTAATTATAAACAAGGAGGATTAAGCATGAAAAAAAATCTTATATTGTTTTCTATGATATTTATAATAGCTGTTTCTAATTACTTTAGTTATATCATAGGTTATGGTGATGGTGCAGTTAAATCAACTTTGTACGACAGCTTGATTTTTGCAAGTGATGATATTTCTGTAATAAATGATATCAAAGAAAAAAAATACAACGACGCTTTACAATCACTAAATAGGTCGTTGGAATATAAAATGGGTATTGCCGAAAACATAAATCATATGGATGTCTCTAATAGCCCCTCAACTCCTATAGTTATTGTTGACAACAAACCTCTTGATGCCACTGATAAAATAAATTACAATAATAAAAAATTAAATTTAATAACAAGATATAAAAAGTACAGAGACCGTGCGAGTGGTGTTGCTGGAGTAGTTGGTACTATAAATGATATTAAACCAGGTTATATTTCAACTTTTAAAGGACTTTCAAGTGTTTTGCGACAGTATTCCAACTAATTTAGTACAATGGCGTTAAAAGGATACTATTTGTGCTTACAATCATACTCCTCACCTTGTCGATAGTAGGATTTGTTTCGATTATACTTATTGTCGCCATGGTTGCATCGTTGGGTAAAGCGGTTGGTGCTGGTTTTAATATTTCCAACTTGTTTCCCAATCAGAAGGGTAAGAAGAATAACAATATCTAAATCATATTGGATAATATGAAACCGTTAGTTACATTTCTTATTTCGATTTCAATGGTCTTTGCAGGAGCATTTAGCGGCAACGCCGGTCTCTCTGAATGGTTTTATGGAGAATCATGGAGCTTTGTTGAATCTGTCGGCGGGATAGCAATTGGGGAGCTATCTAAGAATCAACAAGACGAGGTTTACCTGAACGTTTTGTGTGACGTGTCTGGACTGACGGCGATAACAAAGCCTCCAACAACCATGAATTCAGCGTTGGTCGTTAAGAGAATCAATAAGAAAATAAATGGCAATGAATTGTATCTTTCAATAAGCACAGGACTTGCAACGAAAGAAAATACGACAAGCAAATGTACTGGCGTCAATCTTGGGCATATTTCCCAAGGCGATTATAGAGTGTTTTACTCTGGCTCTGAACGCGAGAAGCATTTGCTTGGAAAGATAAACGTGAAATAAATGTACGAAAAACAGTGGGCTAATTTTAGGAAATTGAATAGAAGGGGAATTATATCGGTAATTGCTGTTTTCCCAACAATGCTGCTTACTGGTTATTTTGGAAATATGTTGTCAGTATTTTTGTATGTAGGCGTTGTGGCATTAATAGCAGAGGTAATATCTTATGTAGTAACAGTTATTCAAATTAGAGCATTTCCATGTCCTAGATGCGAAAAACCGTTCACTGTATTGTTTAAATTTGGCCCCAACACTCGCGGGAGGAAATGCGTACATTGTGGTCTTGAATTGAATGAACAGTTTTAAGTGTACAGAAGGAAGTCATGCAAGACAAAATCAACGAAGCCTTTGATAAAACGCAAAAATTACTAAAAGAGAAGAACGACGATATTGGCCAGTTACCGGAAAGCGTAGCAACTTTTCTCCTGGTGTATGCTTCCCAAGGCGTCATTGATAATGGTGGATACCGCTATTTCTTTGAATCTAATTGGCCACAGGCACCGACATATTCACGTTTCGTTGATGCCTACTCTGCCATAGGATGTGAAGCGCAGGCTGCAACTCTGGCTAGGGTAGTAGAGACCTTTCCTTTCGAGAACCCACATCTTGATGAGGATGGACGGAATGCTTATGTGGCGGCAAATTACGACGAAGATACGTGCGAAGTAAAGGGGTGGGGTGATGCACTATGCGGCGATGAATCGGTGTGGGTTAAGTTGGAAGCCTTCTATACTGAGCATATATCTGACTTTGAATCTTAAAAATCTGTAGCATAGATGGCCTTGGGGATAGTTAAATGACTAAAGAAGAAGGATACTGAAACTAATCAGCTCCGGTAGATAATTCGGACCTCGGGGTTAGATTCCTAAAGTCGAAATCGAACTCAGACCCGATAAGATACGGCTACCCCGTGCATACTGAGACGATTACGATGTAAAGGAGGACTTGCTTGTTCGAATCAATCCTTAAAACGGTCGATGAAAAACTTCCATCCTACGAGAACAGGAAACTGTTTTCTGACGAGGAGTGGCTAGAATTCACGAAAGAGTGCCTGTACCATATCATGGTTTTTGATGATTATATCCCGACCTTTGAGCTGCTTTTGGGAAAAGATTTACTCTCTGGCTCGACACAAGACCTCTATTATCATAAGAAAGATTATTCTGGTATTTCGTTTTGCAGAATCCGGCCTGACAATAATTATTTTATAAAGAACAGGATGAAACTTCCTTCCCCATCTGACCCGAAAGGACCATCCGCCACAGGTCTCGCAATCGAACTCGGCCTGTACGGTGGGCACACTGGAAAAAGAAGCGAACCAGCGTCAGTTGTTTTTTCTTTTGAAGTGTGGGGCAGGCAAGAGCGCCAAGCCTTTAAGGAACTCTTTACCGATTACCGGAGGATAGTCCATCTGTTGTTATCTGGCCTTGGTCTTGAATTCTGGACAGCTTGCGTTTTTGAATCTGTAGACGCATACAAGAAACATGATGCTGATGGGAAGCTCGAAAGGTACCTTGCCGAAGATGATTACGAGTCGAGTTTCAGCCTCCAGAAAACTTTCTATGGTGAAGCCGACGAAAGGGAGTTTGCCAAAATATTCATGGTGTTCTTGATTCTTTACAGTTCATGCATGAACCGACTGGTGAAGCGTGGGAATAAGGATATCTTGCTTGACTATTATTTGAAGGTAAGGTGAGTGCCGTGAACATTCTCCTGAAAGCAGGAAAATGTCCACGGACAATCCTTTTCGGACTACGGTTAGATTCCCAAAATCGAAATCAAACTGAACACCTCACATTACACGGTTTTTAACCACTTCAGAGCCTTGGTTACCGTCTTATTATCTACCCCGAGATGCTTTGCAATGGTATTGTCAGTCATCCCAAGTTGGTGAAGATGCATTGCTTTTTCGGCTATTTGCTGGTAAATTGGAGGCTCAACAAGCTCCAAAAATGCGACGGAAAACGGTACCTCAGCTTCGGTTCGAATGAATTCCTGGCGGGTCCACCAATTAATGAATTCGAACCATCGTCTGGTTCGGTTTCAGAATCGAAAAAATGCCCCTTAGGACCTGTCCCAAGGGGCATTTTTTTATCGAAAATTATTAGCGGCTGGACGCCTGCCAGATTATGCCTACCTTGCCATAAAATGATTCCTTGGTAAAGTGTTAGCTGAAAATAATTAAAACAAGGGTGATTCCGATGCTGATCCGGGTCCAGTATGATGACGAATCCTTTGGCATGGTCGATGATACATATCTTGAGACCCTGATATCGACAGATATTATCCTCGGTTTTCAGCGTTCAAGCGGGTGGGTAAGAATTGGACGTGATAAGGTAAGGGCACCCAGGGTAGAAAGAAGACGCAGTGGTGCTCAGATAAATATTTATGTTTAAATTGCAAATAGTCCTCCCTTGATTCAGCCCCTTCCAGACGATGTACCCCCGCGCGAACCGCCTTTCTCGTTGACTTTAGCCGGTAAAGGGTGTATTAAACATACGTGATTTTGCGGTGTTATGGGCGAAGAGATAG
>JAJYAS010000281.1 GCA_021779415.1 Bacillota bacterium | reverse complement strand
GGTGCGCTGTCCGACAAAAACGTCCTTACGAACATAATGCGCCTCTGCAAAAGCCTTATCGACATCACCGAAGTTTTGATGGATCTCTGTATTAATATTGCGCGGATATTCGTCATGGACCTGTGGGGCGTCTTCATCCATCGCATGTAAAGGATCCAAAACAACGGGTAAAACCTCATATTCTACTTTTATCAATTTCATGGCTTTGTAACATGTTTCTTCATCCATACATGCAACTGCTGCCACTTTATCCCCTACAAATCGTACTTTATCACTACAGAAAATGTTTTCATCCCAGCGGGCCGGACTAATACCATATTTCAGGGTTGGCACATCTTTGTAGGTAATAACAGCTTTTACTCCCATTAGTTTCTCCGCTTCGGAGGTGTCTATACTTAAGATCTTAGCGTGAGCGTGTGGACTTGTTAAAATTTTTCCGTATAGCATATTAGGTAGTTTCAGGTCGCCAGTATATTTTGCCGCTCCTGTTACCTTTACCCGTCCGTCAATTTTCGGTACACTCTTACCAATTACGGCATACTTTTCAGTCATTTTTCTCACCCCTACTCATCGATTTCTTGACCGGAGGCATGGATGACTGCCTTAACAATATTGACATAACCCGTGCAACGACAGAGATTGCCCGATATGGCCTGCCGAACTTCTTTTTCTGTTGGATGCGGGTTTTTCGTTAGTAAGGCTTTTGCCGAGAGAACCATTCCCGGTGTACAATAACCACATTGAATTGCTCCATTATCAATGAATGACTCCTGCAAAGAGTCGAGTTGGGCATTCTCCGCTACCCCCTCAATGGTAGTTATTTCTTGTCCATCGACTTCCACAGCAAGAATGATGCAAGAGTTAACCGGCTTGCCATTGATTAGGACAGTACAGGATCCACAGTCTCCTAGTTCACAACCTTTTTTAGTCCCGGTGAGATCTAGTTGATCCCTTAAGACATTAACCAAGAGTGTGTTGGCCTTAACCACGAGTGTATGCTCATCCCCGTTTACTTTCAGGGTTATTAAATATCTTTCGACTCCCTGTTTATCTGTAATTACCTCAGCCATCCACTTTCCCCCTCCTTAAACATGTCCTTCGTTTATTGCTTTGCGCAGGGCCCTTTTGGTAAATACCCTGACCAAATCACGCCTGTATTCTTCCGACCCTCGGATATCGGATATCGGCTTACATTCCTGAGAAGCGATCACCCCGGCTTCAGCTAACAAATCATCGTTAATTTTTTTTCCTTTTATAAACTCCTCGGCCTTCAAAGCCCGCATTGGTGTTGGAGCGACCGCCCCCAAAGCAATACGCGCATCGTTGATTGCATCCCCCGCAACGGTTACTGCAACGGCAACACCTACTACTGCTAGTGCTCCTGAACGGCGCAAGCTAAATTTTATATAATGGCTGCCAGTTGTAGCCTGATCCGGGATCATAATTTCCGTCAATAGCTCGTTTTGTCCAAGCACACTTTTTCCCGGGCCGACAAAGAATTCCTCTAAGGAAACTGTCCTTTCTCCATCTGTACCAACCAGTTTAATCCTGGCTCCTAAGGCTATCAGAATCGGCGGAAGGTCGGCAGATGGTACAGCGTTACAAATATTTCCTCCGATCGTACCAATATTGCGCACTTGGTTGGCTGCCATATGATGGGCTGTTTCAGATATGGAAAGATATTTCTCATTTAGGGTTGTCGAATTTATTAAGTCGCTATGAGTTGCCCGTGCTCCAATCACGACCCCGACTCCGGGGCGATGTTCAATTGTCTTTAGCTGGTCGAGCTTTTTCAGGGAAACTAAGGCATCCGGAGCTAACAAGCCGTGTTTCATCTTGATCATTAAATCAGTTCCACCTGAAATTACTTTCGCTTTTGGGCCTAACCTAGAAAGTAGCACAATAATTTCGGCTATGGTAGTCGGCGCGTGGTAATCGAAATCCGGTAAGTACACTTATCTTCACTCCTTTGCTCTATCTCAGGAAAACGCCTCCTATAGAAGTCTTTATTTCTCGTATAGTGGAATTATATCACATATTTTGACCTACAAATATATTGTGGGCCGAATAGTCAATATATTATAGTAAACGGGTTGTAATCCTATCTCAATGGAGTTTACCTTAGAAGATCAGGTTTGGGAAACTTCCTGCGTATTCTTACAAAAAGCAATCAGTTCATTGCCTTGAAGACAATCAGCACCTTTATAACCGTTCATCTGATATAGAGGCAAGTACATTTGATATAATTGATCAGAGAAAAAGAGGAAGAGCGAAATTCCAGCCCCACCTCTTTTGTTATGCTAAGAGCTCAAGTAAGAAATATTTCTTTGCATTATAATTTAACAGGAAGATAATATAGATCGGGGATTTTAAGGGGCCGAGACCTGGTTCTTATTCATTAAGGAATTACTTATATTTGTGGATACACCAAGAATCAGCACACAACTGACAGCCATCAGGATGCCATCTACGATAAGTGGTGTTCCCCACCCCCCGGTGCCGTCGCGCAAGGCTCCGGATACCACCGGAGAAAGCACTGCGCCAATTTCAGCAATTAGGTTCCACATTCCGAATGCTGAACCCCTCATTGCCTCTGGCGCGCACTCTGCTGTCAGAGCGTGTGAGACAGCCTGCAAAGCAAAAAATACCAAGCCGGATGCAAATAAAATAATAGACATAATTACTTTATCTTTTCCACCGCTCAATAAATAAAAGGCAAAAATAAAGATGAAGATCGTAAGCATGGCAGTTAGCACGATTAGCACGTTTCGTCGTCCATTGGGTTTATGAGCAACGGAGTCGGAAATCTTACCGCCTAAGGGGAAACCTATTAAGCCGGCAATAGCATTAAAGGAGAAAGTTAACAACGCTGCGATAAGGGTGGTACCACCAAATTCCTTGACAACCGCTCCGCCCCAGAACCCATAAAACCACAAGTGCCAAAGAATAGGAATAGCTGATAAGTATATCAAGATTAGGTTGCGTTCCTTAAGTATAGGTCGCACTTCAGCCGCTTTACTGCTATAGATAAAGATGATTAACACTAAGGCTAATCCGGTTAGAATTACGGCAATCGCTACGTCACTTAGCCCCATGGCATTAGTGATAAAGTAAACGGCCATGATGGCTACTAAAAATACTGCTGAATACTTAAATAGATTAACAAGGGCCTGACCATACGGTTCAGGGTTATCTTTCGTTATGGTTTCGGGACGCATAAATTTATATATTATTACACCTACAATCAGAGTGCCAACACCGAGCAAGAGGAAGGGAGCCTTCCAAGCATTTGTTCCCATGAAAGGTTTAGCTGCTGCTATAATAGGAACTGTGCCTAAGATCGCTAAAGCAAGTCCTAAAGTTAATCCCGCCATGACAACCCCGAGACCCAATCCCAGTTTCTTCGGTGGCGTTACTTTGGAAATGAGTGAGCGATCATTGGAGTATAATAGTCCTTCACCTAATCCAGTGAGGACACGCAAGCCAATAAACATGACAAGACCGCCAACCAGACCTGTAACGAAAGTAGTAATGCCGGCCCAGAAAATACTGATGACTATAATAGTCCGGTGGCCAAACTTGTCTCCAAAATAGCCACCCGGAAACTGGGTCAACATATATCCGGCGAAAAACAAGCTACCTAGTAAACCTCCCAAAGCATATGGATTAGCGGCTGACTGCAGAAATCCCACTTTGGCAGTGATCATCCATGTAACAACCGGTCCAGTAAGCGTACGGTCCATATAAGAGAAAACCCAACCTACAAACATCAAGGCCCAAATCGTATGATACCTTTGCCAACCTTTACTTTCTTCCATTTTTGCCCCTCCTTACATATTGGCTGCACTAATTAGCCGCTGACGACTTGATTCACACAGCTAGTTGATAAATGCGAGCGCATATCAACTGTCCTCCGGGCTTTCATTTCAAACCTGGGCAACTCATGGTAACCCTTTAATTCCACATCGATTCGCAAGCCAATTCGTTCTCTTAACCGAACAGTTAATGTACCGAGCAACACTTCTACTGCTTCTTTTGGCAAAGAATCATCTAGTTCAATTTCCACTCTAATTTGATCCATTCCGGCCACAGTACTAAAGACAATCCGGAATTCCTGTACTTGAGGGAATCCCCGAATGATAGCTTCGATTGATGGAGGGAAAATATTTACTCCCCTGACCACGACCATATCGTCCGACCGCCCTAAGATTCCACCAGGTAACAATAAATGAGGATTACCGCAGGAACAAGCTTCAGGATTATTAATAACTAAGTCGTGTGTCCGATAACGAATAACGGGATAACCGAAACGGCCTAAATTAGTGAGTACCAATTCTCCCTTTTCGTTAGGTCCTACAGGTTGCAATTTTTCGGGATCTATTACTTCGGCAATAAATTCCTCCTCGTTAACGTGTAAACCTACTTGCTTAACACAGGAGTATCCATAAGCGCCCATTTCTGTCATACCAGAATGATCATAGCAATGCGCATCCCAAATTTCTTCGATCCGGCTGCGTACAGCCGGTACGGAAGCTCCTGGCTCCCCGGCGTGAATAGTAGTATGAATTGCAGTTTCGCGGAGATTAATGCCATTTTCCTTAGCAATTTCGTCTAAATGAAGAGCGTAACTTGGGGTACATACCAGCACTGTGGCCTTGTTGTTGATTATGCTTTGTAACCTTTCTAAAGAATTTTGTCCACCTCCAGGAATCGCCATTGCCCCAAACTTCTTGACACCTTCGTATGCCGCCCAAAACCCGATAAATGGTCCAAAAGAGAACGCCAAAAAGACTCTATCCTTTTTGGTTACACCGGCCGCTTTTAAAACCTGTACCCAGCAATTTGCCCACCAGTCCCAGCTCTCTGGAGTGTCTAATATTTTCAATGGTTTGCCGGTTGTTCCCGAAGTTTGATGATAGCGAACGTATTCTTCTTGAGAAAATGAGTGATTTTTACCATATTGCGGGTAATCATTTTGATCTCGGACTAATTCTTTCTTGGTAGTAAAAGGAAGTCCTGATAATTCTGTCAATGAATTAAGAGGCAGATTAATTTCTGCAAGTTTCTGCTGGTAAAAGAAATTATGTTGCGCTGCAAATTTGAGTAGTTCGTTAAGCTTCTCAAGTTGAATATTTGCTATGCTTTCCCTTATTGTCTGCATCCTGTTTATTCATCACTTCTTTCAAATAAATTAAATGAAAGGAATTCACCTGAATGTAATGTCGTATCTGATAGAACACCACCTTTCCTCCATAGCGGAAGTATAACACATAATATTTATATTATTCTCAATTTTCAATCGAATTGTAATATTCTGATCTTTAAAGGTTAATTCTAAACTCTAAACAGATAGCTAACCAACGCATAAAATGCGTTAATAAATGTTTGGTTAAAATCATGTTAATCTCGCACCCTTTTTCTCCTTTTGCTAGATATCTAGTTGCAAACTTTTCTACTCCAAGCAAAGGATTTTTA
>JAJYAS010000280.1 GCA_021779415.1 Bacillota bacterium | reverse complement strand
ACCGCGACATCAGTCCATCCATGGACAAGTCCCATTGGCGTGCTTAACGCTTTATCGTCTGCGTTCGCTTACGCAAATTCCGCTTAACGTGCTCTCTCTATATTGCTTTTTGACTTTCTGCAGTGAAATCAGTCATGAATTAATTTCTTAATTAGGAAAGGCTTAAGGATCTTATGAGTAGGTGAACTGAAGGAGAGAAACGAAAAGTGAAATAGTTCAACTAAAGTTGAATGGCTTGTCTAAAATATTTAGGATGATATGGAAAAATAGGCAGGAATAGAACTAAATACGTCGAAATTTGAGAGTGAGTCAAGAGATAACTAATTCATTTTAAGAAGAAATGCAAATGAAAACGTTTGAATAAGGGCGGAATATAACATGGATGAGCTTAAGAAGAGACTTCAAAAATATCAGATCCTTGCCGAAAGGGCGAATGATGCTATATTTTTCATTGGTCAGAATGGAGATATTCTGGAAGTCAATCCTGCCGCCCTAAAAATGTATGGCTATAGTCTGGAAGAATTTTTGGCTATGAAGATATTTAAGTTAAGGGGAGCTGATGAAAAACTATCAGTACTCGAACAAATGAAAGTGGCGGGTCAAGAAGGGCTTATTTTTGAAACGATTCATTATCGCCAAGATGGTACCCCCATCCATGTTGAGGTCAGTTCACAGGGAACTTTATACGAGAACAAACGGGTTCTTGTGAGTATAGTGAGAGATATTACGGAGCGTCAAACTATCAATGAAGCCTTGCGGAACAGTGAAAGTTTATTGCGTAAATCTCAGGAGATTGGACGTATCGGAAGTTATGTATTGGATTTCCAGACTGGACTATGGAAATCATCGGACGAACTCGAAACTATTTTTGGAATTGACAAAGACTACCCTAATACAGTAGAGGGATGGTTGGGCATCGTTCATCCAGATTGGCGTGAAAAACTTTCGGGTCATTATGTCCAGGTGGAGACGAAACAACAACGGTTCGACTATGAATATAAAATCATTCGGGTTAGGGATGGAGAAGAACGTTGGGTGCATGGTCTGGGAGAACTCAAATTCGATCATCATTCAAAACTAGTTCGTTTGATGGGCACGATTCAGGACATTACTGATCGTAAACTAATTGAGCAAGTACTTTGGCACGAACAGGAACGCGCTCAAGTGACGTTGGCTTCAATTGGGGATGGCGTCTTGACCACGGATGTAAAAGGACGGATCACTTATCTCAATCCTGTGGCTCAAACGTTGACGGGATGGACGCAGGAGGAAGCTCAAGGCCTAGAGATTGAACACGTTTTTGATATCTGCCATGAAAGCACTAAGGAGGTTTTGCCCCAACCTGTACGACAATGTCTCCTAGAACAGTGCACGATTGCCTTGGCTAACCATGCCATGCTCAGACATCGTGACGGTCAACAGGCCTTTCCCATTGAGGATACAGCAGCGCCCATTCGTGATAGAGAAGGGCAAGTAATTGGAGCTGTGTTGGTTTTTCATGATGTCAGTGAGAAAAGGCTTCTTCTGCGACGTCTGTCACACCAAGCGCACCATGACGCTCTGACAGATCTACCCAATCGTCTTTTATTTAAAGACCGTGCTCATCAAGCAATTTTACAAGCTCGGCGTCGCCAAGAACAAGTGGCTGTATTTTTTTTCGATTTGGATGACTTTAAACTTGTGAATGACACCTTGGGTCATGCTGCAGGGGATAGCTTATTGTGTCAGGTGGGGGAACGCCTGACACGCTCGTTGCGTCAGGAAGATACCGTAGCTCGACAGGGAGGGGATGAATTTCTCATTCTTTTGCCGGAATTATCCTTAGAACAACAAGCCGCTCAAGTGGCCCAAAAAGTTTTGCTGTCCTTTAATGCTCCTTTTCAACTTCTTGAACAAGATATCTTTATTACAGCCAGCTTGGGGATCGCGCTCTATCCTGTGGATGGGGAGGAACCAGAGCTTCTCATTCAACATGCGGATATGGCCATGTATCAGGCGAAAACTGAAGGTCGCAACCACTATCAATTCTATACCCTATCCTTGAATGAGCGGCTTTCTGAGCGTCTGGCGATTCAAAATGAAATGCGCCGGGCTTTAGAGCGGCAAGAGTTCGTCCTTTATTACCAGCCACAATATCGACTGGGTGACGGGCAGTTCTGTGGGATGGAAGCTTTGGTTCGCTGGCAGCATCCAGAACGTGGCTTGCTCCTGCCAGGGAAATTTATCTCTATCGCCGAAGACAGTGGTCTTATCTTGCCTTTAGGGGAATGGGTCCTGCGTACTGCCTGCGCCCAAAACAAACATTGGCAGGACATGGGCTACCCACCTGTCCGCGTAGCAGTTAACTTATCGGCACGTCAATTCCGAGAAAAAGATCTGGTCAGTAGGGTTGCAGAGATTCTCTCAGAGACTGGCTTAGAGGCAGAGTGGCTGGAACTAGAAATCACGGAAAGCTTGAGCATGGAGAATGTGAGATTAAGTGTCGAAATCCTACGAAAACTCAAGAGCATGGGGATACGCCTCTCAATTGATGATTTCGGCACGGGCTTTTCTTCCTTAAGTTATTTAAGTCGATTCCCACTGAACACTTTGAAAATTGATCGCTCGTTTATCTCTGTACTTAATACCCATTCGGACGGGAATGCTATTGTTCTGACCATCATTCAACTTGCCCAAAATTTGGGGCTTAAAGTGATTGCTGAAGGGGTAGAAACTGAGGCACAGCTTGATTTTCTTCGCGCTAAGGGCTGCGATGAAGTGCAGGGATTTCTGATGGCGAAACCGGCACCGATGGAAGAACTGTTGGAAGGTACCTTTGCGGAGCGACACGTTCCGACGAGTAATATTACGGAGAAAGGGAAGAAAAGTTAACATCAAGGCTCGTGCCCTTAGTAACCACTTTTCCTGCTGGGGGGGATTGCTGATTTGCCAAGCCACTACCAGTGAAATTAAAGTGAAGTTCTAATTTTCCCAAGACATTTCCAACTTGACGCATAGTCAGGCCAGTTAAATCAGGTATTACGACTTCTTCTCCAGTGGGGGCGCGTTCCGGTGTAACGGGTTTGGGCGAGGGCCTGACAGCAGGGTCATTAGGAGAAATCGAAACGTCGCTCTGGGTATTTGAGGACACGGGAGTGCCATAATATTGAAGTGCTCCCTCAAGAATAGCTTTGACTGGAGGGCCGCACAGCGGCCCTCCATCATGCTGTCCATCTCCCATTTTTGGGGTGTCAATAATAACTAGCAACGCAATTTTAGGGTTTTCAGCGGGTGCGTACGCTGCTAATGAGGCAATGAAATCAGTTGCGGAATAATTTCCGGTTTTAGGGTCTATTTTCTGAGCAGTTCCTGTTTTACCCGCAACATTAATCCCGGGGATTTTAGCCAGATATCCGGTTCCATTAGAAACAACTTGTTCAAGGACACCTGTCATTTGTGAGGCAGTCTCTTTTGAGATAACTTGCCGTATGGGAGTGGGCTTTTGTTGTTGAACAAGCTGACCATCAGGAGCGGTAATTTTATCGACAATATAAGGACGATACAGTGTTCCTCCATTAGCAATTGCCGAAATAGCAGTTAATAATTGAATAGGTGTCACTGAATTAGCTTGGCCGAAGGACATTGTTGCTAGATCCAGCTCTTTAGCTTTGTCTTGCGGAACAAGGATGCCACTTTGTTCACCGGAAATATCAATACCGGTTTTGGAGCCAAATCCAAAAGCCTTTAAATAAGTATAAAAAGAATTCATACCCAATTTCATGCCAACCTGAGCAAGAACCACATTTGAGGACGACTGCATTCCTTGTGTGAACGTAGTGTTCCCGCGGGATTGTTGGTTTGAATCCCAGTTAGTAATTACACGAGGCCCAACCTGAAGATACCCAGGGTCATAAAACGTTTCATTAGGGGTTATAGCTCCCTCTTCCAAAGCGGCTGATCCTGTAATAGTCTTGAAGGTGGATCCTGGTTCATACGACATGCTTATGGCTAGGTTGCGACGAACATCAGGAGCGACTTTATTATAATTTGAAGGATCAAAGGTAGGGCGAGATCCCATGCCCAAAACACGTCCGGTTTTAGGATCCATGGCTAAAATCGTCACACTCTTTGCTTTCGTGGTTTGTTGTAATTGGTCAAGTTGTTGTTCGATCAAATATTGTACGGTTGAATCGAGGGTTAACGATAGGTTATCGCCTGGACTTGAAGGGTCCCGTTGATAAGGCGCGCCTAAAATAGAACGCGCTTGGGTATCTGTTTCCTGAGATATGAACCCTGGTTTTCCATATAGTACGTTATCATAAAAGGACTCAATCCCTTCCACACCATGACCATCTTGCTTGACAATTCCAAGGGCTGAGGCCGCAAAACTTCCCATCGGATTGACACGTTTCTCTTCATCATTTAAGCCTACTCCCGGAATTTTCAAGGCCATAATTTCGTCCGCTTTAGGGATGTCTACTTGATGGGCAAGACTAATCCAAGATGAGTTTTTATTAAGGCTAGACAGTATGCTGGGGGACTCTATGCCTAGGATACTTCCGAGTTTTTGGGCAATTTCTTCTTTAGTGCTTTTGAACTGCTTTTTAGCAATCAAGTCGTTCAGCATCTTGGGGTCTGCATAGACCTCTTTGACGGGAATACTTTGTGCCAACACATCCCCTTGGGCATCGAAAATAGCACCTCTTTGTGGTTGGAGGTTTTGATCGTTCGTTCGCCGTTCAGTCCCTTTTTCCTGGAGTGCTGAAGCTTGAACGACTTGAAGGTCAATGAGCCTGCCAAACACAACGAGCATTACACAGGCTAAGAATAGTTGGACCCAACGGTCACGTGAAAAATATGTAGGACGTCTTCTTTTTGTTGCCAAGTTGTTCACTATACCTTCCCTTCTTTTTACCCCAATAATTGAACAGTGGACTAACTATTCGCAAAAAGTCCCCTCCATTGAAGGGAGAAAAGTCATAACCTGTCCAAAATGGACATTCTATGTAATAGTATAGCATTTATTTGCTTTTCTTCGAGGAACGTTGTATTAAGAAAATGTTAAACCTAATAATGGGAATTTTAAGGGAATCAAGTACCTGGTCGAAGCTTCAGTATACTTTCTGAGTATCGGCTTAGCAACCGGTGCTTTTTTTATTTCCTAACTCGCTTATAACAATGTGAAATATATTAATTTCCTGAATTAGGGAAGCTGTAGAGCCTTACACACATGCCTTGTGCTAGGTTTTGATGGTAGTCCATAGAGAGGTCATTCCGGTATTCCGAAATGGCAGAGTAACCGATGACAAGTAGACCTACGCAGATTGATATATTAGCATAATTGTGATAAGAATTATGCTAATATGTCTCTTAATCGCAGATCACTAACTCAACTTTCGCACACCAGTTGTGCGAATAAAGCCTTGATATAACTGGGCAAATCACTAATCCAGTTGTGTAGTTGACTAAGCGATTCTTTGTTCTTAGGTTTTTTCGG
>JAJYAS010000279.1 GCA_021779415.1 Bacillota bacterium | reverse complement strand
TGTACATGAATTCTTCGCCCATAGTGCAGCCAGAATAAGGAGCAATATAGACCATTGGGGCAGGTTCAGAAGCGGTAGCCGCTACCACTATACTATAGGACATTGCGTCGTGATCTTCTAACGTCTTAACGACGCTGGCAACTGTTGACGCTTTTTGTCCGACAGCAACATAAATACAAATAATGTCTTGCCCTTTTTGGTTGATGATCGTATCGATGGCCACCGCAGTTTTACCAGTTTGACGGTCACCAATGATCAACTCACGTTGACCGCGACCAATGGGAACCATGGCATCAATCGATTTAAGACCGGTTTGTAACGGTTCATGCACGGATTTCCGAGCTGCAACCCCAGAAGCTTTGTTTTCAATCGAGCGGAATTTATCGGTCGCGATTTCTCCTTTGCCGTCAATTGGCTGACCGAGGGCATTAACCACACGACCAATTAAAGCCTCGCCGACTGGAACTTCCACAATCCGGCCTGTCCTCTTGACCTGGTCACCCTCTTTAATTCCTAAGTAAGATCCCAGAATAACACAACCGATATTGTCTTCTTCAAGGTTCATGGCCATCCCGTAAATGTTGCCGGGAAACTCTAAAAGCTCACCAGCCATGGCCTTTTCTAAACCGTAAACACGAGCAATTCCGTCCCCAACTTGGATAACTGTCCCCACATCAACGATATCAACGGACGTCTCATAGCGTTCGATTTGTTGTTTGATAATAGAACTGATTTCTTCTGGACGCAAGTTCATCCTGTTATTTCACCCCTACTTCCTGAGGTTTCTCCGAGGTTCTACGTAAATCCTCACGCATTTTATTTAAAGCATGGGCGATGGTCCCGTCCATCACACGATCTCCGACCTGCACAAGAACCCCACCTATGAGTTCACCTCGAACTTCGCTTATTATGCGGACGTCTTTTCCTGTCATTCGTCCAATGGCCTTCTTGAGATCATCAAGCTGAGAAGCACTCAGTTCAATGGCACTGGCGACTTTGGCTTCCACGACTTGACGCGCTTCATCCGCCAACCTCGAAAACTCACGCTGAATGAACGGCAAGAGGTTTTCCCTCTTCCTGTCAATTAACAAATAGAAGAAATGACGTGTTACCTCTCCGATGTCATCACCCAATATTTTTTCCATAATAGATTTTTTGACACTCAATGAAATATGGGGATGGAGTAAGGTGAGTTTAACGTCTGCATTTTCTTCGATTAGCTTTGTGAGTTCACGCAGATCAGTATCAATGGTATCAAGAGATGTCTGGGAAGCAATTTCAAACAAGGCCTGGGAGTACCTACGAGCAAGTGATCCATTTATCATTGCATTTCCCCTACTTCTTGAATGAATTGTTCAATGAGATCGCCTTGACCTTTAATATCTAGCTTTTGTCGAATAATCTTTTCCGCCACAAGAACTGAAAGATCCGCAACTTGTGCCTTAACCTCAGAAATCGCACGATCCCGTTCGCGTTCAATATCCACAAGGGCAGATTTCTTGATTTTCTCAGCTTCCTCGTGGGATTCAGCCAAGATTTCAGCTGCACGCGCTTCGCTTACCTTTGTGGCTTTAGCGATCACTTCTTGAGCTTCCTGACGAGCCTTACGCATCTCTTCTTGATATTCGCGTTTAATTTGCTCAGCCTGTTGTCGTTCATTTTCTGCCTGAGAAAGCATGGATTCAATATGAGTCCGCCGCTCTTCCATCATTTTCATTAGCGGACCCCATGCTTTTGCACTGAGCAGCCAAACGAGTAACAGGAAAGATAAGACCGTAGCCACTAACGTATAGTCAAATTGAATAGGATTCCCACCCAATGGTCTACCCCCCTCTCGAGTCTAATTGACGTCGGGATGATTTTTTTCAAGGGGGAACTTTCGTCCCCCCTTGATTAAGATAGGCGTAATCCGTTAGCCTATCAAACGAACTTACTTCACTGTAAACATGAGCAGCAGTCCAACAACCCAGCTAAGGAGTGGCAAAGCCTCAACCAAGCCAACACCAATGAACATGGTAGATTGCAATGTCGCTTTAGCCTCTGGTTGGCGAGCGATGCCCTCCACCGTTTTGCTAATAACATTACCATTACCGATTGATGCACCTAAGGCTGCAAGTCCAGCAGCAATTCCTGCACCTAGTGCAGCAGCAGCTTGCGGATTCATAAGATTTTCCTCCTTTCTTAATTCCAAATAGATTTGTATGAATTATTCCCTCAGTGAGTGCTAAGCACCACTGAAAACTAACTCAGTAGTGAATTACTTAATGTTCTGCGGGCGTCACAGCCTGAGATATGTAAGCTGTGGTCAATACCGTGAACACATAAGCTTGAATTGCGCCAATAAAAATACTAAAGGCAAGCCATATTACCTGGGGTATTATCCCTGGCAGAACACTGATTCCCGGAAGCATCCAAATAACCTTGACGAGAATTTCCCCAGCAAAGATATTTCCAAAAAGACGAAAGGCAAGCGTCAATGGTTTGGCGAGTAAGTCGATAATGTGAATGATCGCGAACACCTTAAAAGGCTCCACAAAGTGATGGAAATAATGGAGTCCCTTTGTCTTGACACCCAAGAAAAGAACCAAACCAATGGTTAACAAGGCTAGAGCCATTGTAACGTTGATATCTGAGGTGGGTGCTGCAGAAAAGTATTCTTTCGCATCAAAGATCTTATTCAATTGAGCAAAGTCTATGTGAAAATGTTCAAAAAGACCAAACGTTAAGTTCGGGATCACGCTAACCATATTGGAAAAGAAAACAAACATGATCAACGTTAATAAATAACCTAAAAGGGGTCGTCCTTGTTCATAGTTCATGTTATCCGATACAAGGTTTTTTACAAAATCAACGATCCATTCCAAAACATTCTGCATCTTACCCGGTTTGCCACTAGTCAGATGACGAACCCCTAGTAAGCAAAAAATTAAAATAGCAACCATTACAAGCCAAACATTAATCAAGGTTCGCCCGTGAAAAGTCATATTTCCCAAGTGCCAAATAACTGTTTCTTCGTTCACTTCATTTATCCCCCCTTTCTCCACGAATTCTATGTATTGCAACGGTGATGAAAGAGACAATCACCCCGACAGCAATCCCCAAAGCTAAACTTAAGAGCCAATTCTTTTGGAAACGATCAACAACAATGACGACCAGTGTCACCATTCCCAACCGGGAAAAGAAGCTGCGACGCATTCGACTAATCGCCGAGCGAATATCAAGTTCTGAACTAATCTGCGTATCACGATAAACCCACACAGTATAGCCAAACCCTGTCCAGTACCCAATCAAACTTCCCAGTAAACTCAGATAACCCGTAACTGCTATTCCCAGCAATATACAAGCTGTTCCAATCCACAAGGCTACTAAGCTACTTTTTGTCATCGGAAGCCCACTCTTTTAGCGTAATCACCAGATAGCTTGCCCCCAGCACCAGACCACTTATCATTAAACCAATCGTCAACCATGGCTGCGTGCCCCAACGAGCATCTAGATTTCGTCCCAAATAAAAACCCCCTCCGACTAGACCCGCCAGTGTCGTTGCAATACTCGAACCTATTGCAACCGCCTTTTGCCATGATTTTTGATTTCCCGCCACATTTTTTCGTCCTTTTCTATGTACTTGCAAATACTTTCAGGAGGATCGGGAGGGCAGTCTAACACTCCTGTTTTTCACACCAACTAGCTAAGATAACTCCTTGCTATTTCCTTAATTTTCATACATTGACGTTTTGTTTATATTCTAACACACTTTAGTCTCACTTTGTGCTTTTTTATACATTGTTTTTTTCTATCGCCAAACTTAATTTCCTAAAATAATTTCCGCAATTCGGCCAGCTGCACACCCGTCTCCATAAGGATTACTGGCCATGGCCATTTTCTGATAGGCGGTTTGGTCGCTCAGAAGGTGCTTAAGTTCAGAGAATACACCTTCGTAATTAGTGCCTACGAGAGACACCGTCCCTGCCTCCACCGCTTCAGGCCGTTCAGTAGTATCTCTTACTACTAAAACAGGAATTCCTAGGGATGGAGCTTCTTCCTGAATCCCCCCCGAGTCTGTCAAAATTAAATGTGCACGTGCCATTAAATTTACAAAGGGCTCGTAGTCCAGCGGTTCGATAAGATTGACTCGGGGATGGGCTCCCAATACCTCAGTAACCACTTTTCTCACCTTGGGATTTTTATGTACCGGAAACACAACATGCGTATCTGGGAACGTTTCAAGCATGCTTTTTAAAGCCTGATAAATCTGACGCATCGGTTCACCGAGGTTTTCCCGACGGTGTGTTGTGACGAGAACCATCCTTGACTTTTCACCCTGCTTTAAAATTGCTTGAATTTCCGGATCGAGAAAGCGATATACCGGTTTCACCGTGGCTAACAAGGCATCAATCACTGTATTGCCGGTTACAAAAATTTTCTCTGGGGCGATCCCTTCTTGCAGAAGATTATGTTTCGCCGTCTCAGTAGGGGCGAAATGAAAATCTGTCAAAACGCTCGCTAATCTACGATTCATTTCTTCTGGGAATGGGGAATACTTATTTCCCGTTCGCAGCCCGGCTTCTACGTGCCCGACCGGAATTTGGGCATAAAATGCTGCAAGTGCAGCTACAAACGTAGTTGTTGTGTCCCCATGTACCAAGACAAGATCAGGGAGTTCACGTTGAAAAACCTCTTTAAGCCCACTCAGAGCACGTGTCGTGATTTCTGTTAACGTTTGCCCCTGCTTCATAAGATTTAGATCAAAATCGGGAACCATTTTGAAAAGCTTTAGAACTTGATCTAACATCTCGCGGTGCTGAGCTGTCACGGCAACCTGACAAAGGATGGAGTCTTTCTGTCGAAGCGCTTGGATCACTGGAGCCATTTTTATGGCCTCCGGGCGCGTACCAAACACAACCATCACTTTTTTTCGATTTATCACGTATTATACCCTCCGATTGACATGCCAAACCCTTAGAACCCTTTAATTGGAAAAAGCGAATGACATATCAGGTTAATGATTCGACAAGTTGTTCAAACACTAATCCTGCTTCTCTTGCCATATCCACTGCCAACTGATCCGGATAAGAATGAGCATAGACCACACGTTTCACTCCGACATTAATCAGCAATTTTGTACATAGTACGCAAGGTTGATGGGTCACATAGAGATCCGCACCCCTAATTGCGACTCCATGTTTAGCCGCCTGTACAAGAGCATTTTGCTCCGCATGCACAGCACGGCAGATCTCCTGGCGTTCTCCTGAAGGAACACCTAAGCTCTGCCGTAAACAACCGACTTCATCACAATGTTGGAGTCCCGAAGGACTCCCATTATATCCTGTGCTCAAAATTTGTTTGTCCTTGACTATTACAGAACCGACTTGGCGGCGCAGACAGGTTGAACGCCCAGCCACGACATGGGCCATCTGCATAAAGTAACTATCCCAGCTGGGTCGTTTTCCTAGTGTCATCATTTCGTCCCAAACAGCCGATCCCCGGCATCGCCAAGCCCCGGTATAA
>JAJYAS010000278.1 GCA_021779415.1 Bacillota bacterium | reverse complement strand
AATCCCCTTAATTGAGAGGATTATGGAGCAAAGCGAACTGATTCAAGGTATCGTATTGGCTCCAACGCGGGAGTTAGCAGTTCAGGTGGCAGAGGAATTAAACAAGATCGGACAGTTCAAGCGGATTCATTCCTTACCTATTTACGGTGGACAAGGAATCGATTGGCAAATTAGGGCCCTGAAGAAGAAACCCCACATTATTGTGGCAACTCCGGGACGTTTAATGGATCACATGAGAAGGCGGACTATCCGACTCAGTGATATTAAAATTGTTATTTTGGATGAAGCGGATGAGATGCTGAACATGGGCTTCTTAGAGGACATTGAAACAATCCTGAAGGAGGTTCCGGAGGAACGTCAGACTATGCTCTTTTCTGCCACAATGCCCCGTCAAATCCAAAATATTGCTCAGCGCTTTATGAAAGAGCCGGAGCTAATTAGTATTAAGGCAACAGGCGTCACGGTCGCTGATATTGAGCAACATTATGTGGAAGTTACAGAGCGACTTAAATTCGATGTTTTATCGAGAATCCTTGATATTCAATCCCCAGATTTGTCGATTGTCTTTGCTCGAACTAAGCGTAGAGTGGATGAACTCTCTGAGGCCTTAAGTAAGCGGGGCTATTCTGCGGAGGGAATTCACGGTGACTTGACTCAGAGTAAGAGAGACAGCGTTTTAAGACAATTTAAAGACGGAACCATCGAAGTATTGGTCGCTACGGATGTTGCTGCTCGAGGGCTGGATATTAGTGGAGTAACCCACGTCTTTAACTTTGATATTCCACAAGACCCTGAAAGTTACGTCCATCGTGTTGGGCGTACCGGTCGAGCCGGGAAATCAGGTTTAGCGATTACACTCGTCACCCCGCGAGAGATTGGCATGCTGCGATTGATTGAGCAGGTCATTAAACGTAGGATTGTTCGTAAGCCAATTCCAACTATCGTTGAAGCGGTACAAGGGCAACAACGCTTAACGATGACGGAGATCCTCAGAGTGATCGCTGAAGAAGATATCGAGAAATATAAAGGCGTGGCAGAAGAACTGCTTGCCGAAAATGACTCAGTGACGCTTTTATGTGCAGCGTTGAAAATCATCACCAAGGAACCGGAAGCCGTCGAAGTTCGCCTGACCGAGGCAGCACCCATGAGAGGAAGAAGCATGGGAAATCCAAGAGTCATGGGGAATGCTAGACCTCAGGGGAATTACAACCGAGACGGTTATGGACAAAAGACGGATACATGGTCTCGGAGAAAAGGCAACGATGTTCGTGGTGGGGCTGCCGGTGCTCAAAGGGGTAGGGATAATAAGAGAAACGGGTAATACGTTTAATTTTTGGAAAAGGCCTAGGGCCTTTTCCTTTTTACTCGAACATAATTTATCTTGATGGGGTAGCACTAGGATGGTATAATTTTGAAGAGAGGTGGTGAAACAATGGAGAATGAGATTAAAGAAATGCTCGGGCTTATACTCAACAAACTTGATGGGTTAGAGACAAGGCTTGATAAATTAGAGACTAGAATGGACAGATTAGAGTCAAGACAAGACGAAATATTTTTGATTGTTAAAGCTATAGAACATAACACTCAAGTGCATAGGGCCAAAATAGATAATCTCGAGTTTAAGCTAAACTATATGGAAGGGACGATTAATGCCGTAGGCGACGTAATTACAACACGGAAGGCGATATAAAATGAAGCATACTTTTAATATAATGTTAAGCATATAAAAATGCCCTCTTTAGTACAAATAACTCTGGAGAAGGCATTTTTATATGTTTGGCAGGAAGTTTTTAAGCAAGGCCGAAGGTTAAATCCAGTAGCGTGTCGAATCTATAGTTCAGAGTGGGTTCGAAACCCTGGAGGGAGATTATGAGAACTATGGTTGTAAAATTTTTGCGCAAAAAATCAGTCGGTCACATTCTTTTAAACTTAATGCTCGTTTTGATCTTAATACTGAGTAATTCAACGGCGGTTGTGGCCTCCAATGTTGGAGTTTTATCGGAAATCCGTGCATTGCTTCAAACTAAGTATGTAGATCCAGTTTCGGCGGAGGTATTAAACGCCCCGACCGTGGACGAGACCTTGAAACGACTTGGAGATCCACATACGATGTACTTCTCGCCTGAGGAATACCAGGACTTTTTGGGAAGCATTGATATGCGCTTTTCCGGAATCGGAGTTACTATAGAGATGGTTCCGGAAGGGGTAAAGGTGTTATCGGTTATTTCCGGTTCGCCTGCGGATGAGATCGGCTTAAAGGCCGGCAATGTGATGATCCGTGCTGATGGGCACTCCTTGGCTGGACTTTCATCAGAAGACGCCGTGAGCCTTCTTCGTGGTCTCGAAGGGAGCTCGGTAAAGATTCGCGTGATCCAAGGGGAAGAAACAAGGGATTTGACCGTGATACGTCGAGAAATTACGAGTCCTACAGTGACAGGGGAAGTGCTCAATGGGCATATAGGATATATTGATTTGAATTCGTTCGGTAGTGATACGAGTAAGGAGTTTGAAACAGTCGCAAATAGCCTCAGAGGTCAAAATGTCGATAGTTGGATCGTGGATTTAAGAGATAATGGCGGAGGATACCTGAGTGCAGCTATTGACTTAGCGGGTTATTTTATAGGCTCGGATGGCTTAGTTCGAATTAAAGACCGATCAGGAAGCTTTTCTGAATATAAAGCCATAAAACATGATTTTACCTTGAATCAACCCATTGTGGTTTTAACCAATGAAAATAGTGCCAGTGCCTCCGAAATTTTGGCCGCTGCCGTTAAAGATCATCAAAAGGCGACACTTATAGGAACAACAACTTATGGGAAGGGGTCGGTTCAGAGTATGTTTCCACTTGACAATGGTGGAGTACTCAAAATGACGGTCGATCACTTTTTCTCCCCGTTTGGACATGTTATCGATAAAGTAGGGGTTACCCCAAATATTGAGATTCAGCATTCAGATTCACTTAAGGCAGCAGAATTGATGTTATCCAAAACTTCGGACGCCCTTGAATTGGGCAGAACGGATGAATATTGGGAAGCTTGGCAGGAATTATCTGGTACGCTTTCACCATCCAAGCTGCAGCCGGGTTCTGATTATCCGTATTATTATCCGAGTTATAACCAGGTCGGCGAATTGTGGCAGATTCCTCTGGATAAAAAGTTTACCGTTCACTTTTCTGGGCAAGTTGATTGGAAGAGTGTGGACAATACCAGTGTAGAACTGATTAACAGCGTAACGGGTGAGAGGACACTTACAACCTTTGAGCCATTAGGGTCTTCTGATATAAAAGTCATTCCCCAAGAGGCTTTAATTCCGGCAACAACCTATTGGTTGGTCATTCATCCCTCAATTAGGGGAGTGTCTGGTCAAGTGCTGCCAGCGGGTGGCTTGGCGGTTGCCCATACAATCGAAGGGAATATTGAAGCTGTAGGCAGTTCGAAGATTCAGTCCATGACGGTTAAAGGTCGACGCGTCAATGAGAGTAATTTGATCAGTCCACTTGATCCGGGCTATGGATTAGCGATTAATGATTTAAAGGCAGAGCGATAGGATATTAGAGTGGGGGATATTATCAAATGATTTACGAAGTATGTGCCCTTGTGGCCACGATCATTTTAGGGGTGATCGGTATTGAAGTGATGCTTTGGGTTCGCTCAGCCCGTAAGCTTACGGATGAGGCAAAGCAAACGGTGCAAGAGATTAATACTCATTTACCGTCCGTACTCGCTGATGTGCAAGCACTAACTACCCTAGTCAGAGAGACAAGTGAGCAGGTGGGTGGAACTGTGAATCAGGTTGCCGTTAGTCTGGAGGAGTTGAGGAAAAATCCCCTGCACTTTATTGCCGGTTTCCTAAAAGGTGCGAAACAAGTCATTGACTTATGGCATGATTTGCTGAGACGAAAAAAGAGTTAACTTGCGTGTGGAAAGGTCTTGATTTCCAGTAGTATTCAAGGTATAACTAACTGAGGTGACCGAACAGTCGGTTTTGGAGCGTTTTAGAAGAGAATAAGTGGAGGAGATTGGCTTTGGAAAAGAAAACTAGGCAAATTGGGAAGGTCCTAATCCTACTCGTGGGGCTGACCGCGTTGGGTATAACTACTGGCTGCGGCACGAGCAAGCCCACAACCGCAGTGGAAGAAAAATATATTCCGGTTGAGGTGGAGGCTGCCAGCAAAAAGTCACTCGTCAATACGGCGACCTTAAGCGGAAAGGTTTCATCTGATACCGATGTGGCTGTTGCTCCTAAGGTTGCAGGCAAGGTAGAGTCCGTGAGCGTTAAAGTAGGAGACGCCGTACATAAAGATCAGGTTCTGTTTACCCTTGATACTTCGGATATGACAAATACTTACCAGTTAGCTGAGGCTCACTATCAAAACAGTAAAGACCAATGGGATTCGGCAAAAACCTCACTAGAGCGAACGAAGGCTCTTGCTTCAGTCAAGATTGCGGATGCGCAAAAAACGTTAGCTAATACAAAGGCTCTCTTTGATGCCGGTGCAGCCTCAAAGGACCAACTTGACAAAGCAGAGATTGGTCTTAATGAATTAAAATCGACTTATGACGGTCAGATTGAACAATTGAGTGTTCAGGCCTCTGACAGCAGTTTGAAGTTAGCTGAAGTTCAACTCTCTCAGGCACGCGAGGCTTTGGATAATGCAGTCATTACCGCTCCCGTCGATGGGGTTGTCTCCCAGGTTTATGTCACGGTCGGAAACACGGCGACGAGCGCGCAATCAGCTCTGACTCTTACGAATATCGACAGTGTTTATAGTATTATAAATGTTCCGGAGAACTTAATTAATCGCCTCATTAAGGATAAACCAGTCAAGGTCGCCGTACCCTCGGTGTCTGAAGCAAGCTTAGAAGGAAAGATCGAAAATGTCAGCCCTTCGTCAGATCCCAAAACTCAGCTTTATCCTCTGAAAATTACCTTCGAGAATCCCAAAGGTTTAATTAAACCGGGTATGTTTGCTAAGGTTGAGCTAACGACCGACGAGAAGGCAGATGTTATGGCCATTAAAAGTGAGGCTATTGTTCTGAAAAATGAAAAGACCATCGTTTATGTCGTTAAAGAAGATAAAGCCGTCGCTAAAGAGGTTGTCACAGGTCTGGATACCGGGGTAGATATTGAAATTCTAAAAGGACTAGATCAGGGCGATAAGGTAATCATTAAAGGGCAAACCCTTGTTGATGAAGGCCATAAGGTGAAAGTTGTGGGAGGGGAGAAGTCTTGAAGCTAGCAGAAGTTTCGGTCAAGCGCCCAGTTACAATCATCATGGTGATGCTGATTATCATTCTGCTGGGTGGTATTTCCCTGACTCGTCTACCGATTAACCTTTTGCCGAACATCGAAATTCCAGTTTCGATCGTGGTGACACAGTATACTGGGGTGGGTCCCCAAGAAATCGAGAAACTTATAACGAATCCCCTAGAAGGAGCCGTTTCCACAGTAGAAAATATTGATACGGTGACTTCAACAACCACTGAGGGGAATTCGATCGTTATTGCCC
>JAJYAS010000277.1 GCA_021779415.1 Bacillota bacterium | reverse complement strand
TAATATAAAGCAAACGACTACAAACATTGCTTTTAAAAACCCGGAAGGGACCTTTCGACATAAATAATCGAAGCATATTTGTACACTAAACAAACAGGTTGTGAACCAAAACGTAGCGTACACTCCTTCTAAGAGACTCCCGCCTAATAAAAGGGCTTTCCAATTTTGTTGCAGAAAATAATTTGCGGGTTGCCCCTTCCAGAGGCTTATCCCGACCATCATCAGTGTTAAACTTGTTAAGTAAAAAAGATATGGTACCAATAAGTGTTTCGCTTTTTTCTTTAGATAAGCGAGTGCCGTTTGATGCGGTTTGAATTGATATAAATATCCACTAACCAAGAAAAACAGTGGCATATGAAACCAAAACATATAAAAGGCATTTTTACCGCCTGAATGCCCCCAAACTACCGACAGAATGCCAAGTCCTTTTAATATATCAACCCAATCAATTCGTTTCAATTCTGAGTCATTGCCGGCTCCCACGCTCCTAGCCCCCTCTTTCTCACACTCACCCTAGTTTATCATACACTATAGTTCTTTGCATAAAAAAGGACTATCTTGTCGTTACGACGATAGTCCTATAGGTATACGCCTATTGCTTAGACCTCTATCTTACTGAATTGTGCTCTCACCAGTAATCAGCCAACGGGAATTTTGTTTGACTAGATTTACACGTACCTGAACAATTTGTTCATGCTCTTCCCCTACTGCTGCGCCATCGGCTAAATTATAATCCTTAGCCTTATAGCGATAATCCACTCGAAGGGTGGCTGTATTTTCCCCAAGGCTTTCCACATCGATTTGATCAAAGGTTATTTCGCTAACATCTAGACCAATTCCCTGGACTAAATACTCCTCTGCCCGCCGGGCATGTTTTTCAAACAATTCTCCCGTATAAGCTTTCGCTAACTTTTGTCTAAAGGTAGCCATATCTGTGGATTTCCATGCCCCGAAGAAAATTCCTATATTCTGTTTATAATCTGCAATCACCTGTTGGGTTATCAGAGAGCCTCCATTGACCTTTGAAGTATTTGCCTGATCATTGTCAGATAGTCCCTCCGGTATAGTACTCTGACCTGAAGGAGTTTGAACTGGAGTGTTAACCAATCCAGAAACTGGTTGTATCTTATCTTCGCCACGTAGTTTGGAAATAAAAGACGTTGGAGAACTCGAATTCGTGAGTAAAGACACTCCCAGGGTTCCAACTAATACTCCAAGACCCAAAGCCAGCGCTCCAAATAGATAATTCATTTTACGCATAAAGACCAAAATCTCCTTTAAATGGATTTTTATTACTATTCTTGCCTCACTGAAGAGATTTTAGACATGAAAAAACCACAAGACCTGTCTGATCTAGGCAGGCCTTGTGGGTATTTAGTTTTTAAAACTCTTAAATTCAGCGTTCAACCTAGTGAAACCAGGTCACAGTCTACTGAACTTAGTTGCCTATTCAATTTTTAATGAAAAAATAATACAGACGCCCCTCCTAAATGTTTCCGTTCCACTCGTCAACCTATGATATTTGCTCTTAAGTCCTAGTTACTGGCCTTTATATTAAACTCAATTCGTTGAGAGAGTCCTATGTCACTACCCTCTTCTTCTATGCAGCCATCTACACCTTGAAAATAATTCAGCATAATTGTTATCGCCTATATTACTTCAACTAAACTTTATATCATTCCTGCTTATATTACATCGGAGGTGTCTGAATTAATTGCGTTTGGTTGCAAATGGCGTTGCTCCGTAGATCTTAGAGTTTGCATCATTACGCATAAGATGGGAATCAAGATCATGAATTCCCTGGTGGAATTGTTCAATCCGCGTTTTATCTTTTGAATCAAATGCGTCAATGCCGCTGTTAAGGAGGACATCAAAGTAACTGGTGAAGCTTAAAGCCTTGGAAGCGTTCGCTTCATTTTTATATTGCTTATCCAATAATGTTTTGTGGAATACGATGTACTTTTTAATATCTTGCTCATTCATCTGTGGACCTGCCGCTGGTCCATAGAGATAACCATCTACATATTGGTGGATGTTCCATGCAGAGCCGAATACTAAAGTTTTAGCATCATCGCTTAAGGCAGTCTCACCGAAGAACATTGTAACCGAAGGTGCCAAATTGATCAGTTTGGTATCCGGTTCCCTGTATTTGTTCTTGGATCCAACATCACCTTGGGGAGGCGCGTTGATGGTAATGGGTGCCGTAGGTACTGTAAGTTCTGTCGGTGGAGTCGTTGTTTGTGCGGCACCCGATTTTACGGGCGGGGCAGTACCCTCTGGCAAAGCTGTGCCATTACTGCCGTTTACTGCTGGAGTTTGAATGACTACCTGGTCCGTGATAGCGCTTTGTTGCCTAAAAACCTTCCAGACACTGGGACCATAAACTCCAGCAGCGACAACAGCACCCGCTAGAACCAACGTTCCCGCTAAGGTTACTATCCTCTTTTTGTCGATTGGTATCATTAGTCTCTTCCCTCCTTCATTCTTTATTACGGTACGTCAATATATTACCAATTTTTAGGAGAAAAGGCTGTCGTTTTTGCTGTAGAGCTTGGCCCATTTTCCGTTCTCTATTTTCCTAAAAACTAATAGTAAGCTCTTCATCTTTAAAATTCGCGAGAATTATCCAATATTACCCAGATTAATTTGCACCTTTTTTGTTCTCAGGAATTATTTAAATAAAAAAAAGCCCTTCCATTTCAAAATCAACTGAACATGGAAGGGCATTATGTTCTATACAATGTCAAATTTGTGAACCAAGGTTCGTAAGTAGCTGGTAAGCCCTTCTGAAAGATCTTCTCGGCGCAGGGCATAATCAATCGTCGCTTCCACAAACCCTAACTTGTCCCCAACGTCATACCGTCGACCTTCAAATTCGTATGCAAGAATCTCTTGATATCGACCCAGTTCCTTAATGCCGTCAGTGAGTTGTATTTCCCCGCCTTTGCCTGCCGGAAGAACGCCTAAAATTCCAAAAATCTCGGGATTCAAAATATAACGTCCCATAATTGCTAAATGTGTATTGGGAGCATCTTCTGAACGTGGTTTCTCCACCATATTCTTGGCACGATAAAGTCGGTCCGCAAATTTTTCTCCGTCTACAATCCCATATTTAGAAGTATCTTCGAGCGGAACTTCTTGCACCCCTACCATACTTGCTCCATAGCGTTCGTAATGATTCATCATTTGCCGCAATGCAGGCACTTCGGAGTAGATAACATCATCCCCTAAGAGAACAGCAAACGGTTCATTTCCGATAAACTTTCGAGCACTGTAGATTGCATGTCCCAAACCTAGCGCCTCTTTTTGCCTAACATAATATATGTCCGCCATCCGAGCAACATCTTGTACTAAATCCAAGAGCTCCTCCTTGGCTTGTTTTTCTAAAAACGCTTCTAGTTCCATTGAGCGATCAAAGTGGTCTTCAATAGCCCGTTTGTTGCGACCTGTAACAATTACGATATCCTCAATTCCCGATTGAATAGCCTCTTCAACAATGTATTGAATAGTTGGTTTATCTACAATAGGCAGCATCTCTTTTGGCTGAGCTTTTGTTGCTGGCAAAAAACGGGTTCCCAGTCCTGCTGCCGGAATGACTGCTTTTCGAATTTTACGCATCGATGACTCCCCTTTGAAATCTATTTTCTACCCTTAAATATATAGAACAGTAACCCCATAAATTCTTAAGTGCTTCAAAGAATTATAATCATAAATTCGACGTACGAATATGATTACCTCCCTATTATTTAATCTTAATGTAAAATTATCCAGAAAAAGGTGAGGGCAATTTATGCCCTCACACTTATCATTACTCATTATATGTTACTCCTGAAACGCCTTGGCGTCGTGTTAAAAGGTTAGCCTGCTCTATGCTCTAAAGTTTAAAGTGGTCCATTAACTGCTTCAATTCCCCAGCCATTTCATTTAAATTTTCGGCTGAAGCAAACAACTCTTCAACAGAAGCGTTTTGTTCTTCTGCCGCTGCAGCGGTAGTTTGGGTTCCAGCAGACGTAGCTTCTGCTTGAGTTACTACGTTATTCATACCAAGTTTAATTGTTTCCCCATCTTGCTGTACTTTCTGAACCGTTGTTTCAATGTTCTGTGCCAATTCAGTACTTTCTTCTACTGAACTAAGAATAATAGAAAACTGGTCTGATATCTCTTTTAAATAAACGCTCCCTTGGTTTACGCTCTCCACACTTGATTTCATGCCTTGATGGGCACTTTGGGAGGCTTGTTGCATCTCGTTGACTCGTTGAGAAATCTCGACTAAGCTGGTTTGGACTTGTTCAGCAAGTTTGCGCACCTCTTCTGCGACCACTGCAAACCCTCGTCCATTTTCTCCGGCACGTGCAGCTTCAATCGCTGCATTTAACGCTAAGAGATTTGTTTGCTGTGCAATACTATCAATTATTTGCACGGTCGTAGCAATCTCCTCTGATTTTTCATCCACTTGTCCTATGACTTTGCTCAGATTTTGGACCTGATTCTCAATATCCTTCATTTGTCCGACTACTTGTCCAAGCGCGAGATTTCCATGCTGTGAAAGTTCGGCAGAACGTCTTGAGGCCAAGCTTACTTTTTCTGCATGCTTCTCAGTCGTATTAAGTTCATCGATTACTTGGCTCATCCGTTGATAGTTTTCGGTCATTACTTTAACTTGTAGTTGCGAATCAGTCGCAATTATGCTTGCTGACGTTGCCACTTGTTCTGCGCTCTGTGCCGATTGCTCAGCACCTAGACGCATTTCCTGAGCAGTTATCGTTAATTGATCCGCCATACCTACCACTTTCAAGATGATTTCTCTCAGCGAAATGACCATATCTCCAAAAGCCTTTTGTAACTCTATGCCTTCGCGATTCCAGGGCTTCCAGGGAGACTTTTTCTTACGTACAATATCTCCCACAGCAATTTCGTTCGCATTGAGTACTAGATTGCTCATCATCTTACTGAGAGCACGACTAAGAAACCAGCCAATCAGGATGCTGACCAGAACATCTATTACTATAAGTATTATAGAGAGTTTTGAGGTCTTAGTGAAAATTTGGTTGGTTTTATCCGTACTATTCGTGTTTACCCTATCCATTTTTGAGTCAACCATTTTTTGCAACATATCTGCTGCCATCTGGTTTTTGGTAGCAGCAACTCCAAACATATTGGCCTTAGACTCATCAAGCCTATTTTCCACGGCATCTTGAATGGTAATTTGTGCTGAAATAACATAATCATTCCATGCGAGTTTGAACTGTTTCCATGCTTGATCTTCTTCGGGCGTTTTAGAAAAGGCTTCAAACTTCGCCATGTGTTTAATCATCGCATCTTTTTTCACATCAATTTGGTCTAAGAATTTCTGACGCTCGTCGATTGAGCGTGCACTGACAGCTAAGACGACATTAGAGCGGTAGGCCTGGGCGTCAAAATGCATCTGAGAGAGTACGTTCATGGGAACCACATCCTGTTGATAGACCTGATTTGAATTATTGTGCAACTGAGACATCCCATAAATCCCGAAGATCGGAA
>JAJYAS010000276.1 GCA_021779415.1 Bacillota bacterium | reverse complement strand
CTCGACTGGGCGTCGAAAGCCACCACCAGGAACTTCATCGGTATGCCCTTAGCGGATTATTAGGCCCGCCTTCGATTGCCAACTCATGCACTAGAATAACGTTCCATAGTTTAAAGAAAATCAATTCATGTCTACGTCCTTTATTGTACCTGAACTTTGCTGATTAGTAAAAATCCTCTTAGCCACTTATACGCTTGATTTCATAAGCTTAAGTATCCTTTATTCAGCTCAAGTACCTTTTAGTCCTGCTCAACGTTCAAAATTTGCAGAAGCACGCTTATTTGGTTAATAAAAGAATTCCAAACTAATTAATTCGAAAGACTAATTAGTGGCGCTGGAATCCGGCCTCCACGGTTAACAAACATTTTCGAAGAAAAGGGATGAATGGCCATAACTGGTGCCCCACCCAATAATCCGCCATATTCTACCCGATCCCCTGCTTTTTTACCCGGCGCGGGAATCACTCGTACCGCTGTAGTCTTTTTATTGATCATCCCTATTGCGGCTTCATCAGCAATAATAGCCGAAATTGTTTCAGGACTGACATCTCCAGGTAGCGCAATCATATCTAAACCGACCGAACAGACGCAGGTCATTGCTTCTAACTTATCGAGGGTTAATGCCCCAACCTCAACAGCCTTTATCATTCCCGCATCTTCCGAGACGGGTATAAATGCACCACTTAAACCTCCAACGTGGGATGATGCCATTGCACCACCCTTCTTAACCGCATCATTAAGCAGCGCCAAAGCGGCGGTTGTTCCATGCGTCCCACATCGCTCAAGTCCCATATTTTCCAGGATTTCCGCCACACTATCTCCGATTGCAGGAGTCGGTGCCAAAGAAAGATCCACAATCCCAAAGGGAACCTCTAAGACCTTCGAAGCTGCCCGTCCAATAAGCTCTCCCATACGAGTAATTTTGAAGGCCGTTTGTTTAATTAAATTAGACAATTCACTAAAATCCGCTTCAGGGTATTCTTTCACAACATTTGCCACAACCCCAGGTCCACTAACCCCTACATTGATGACACACTCAGGTTCTCCCACACCATGGAAAGCTCCCGCCATGAATGGATTATCTTCTGGGGCATTGCAAAACACGACCAATTTTGCCGCCGCTATGCCATCTCTTTCAGCCGTCAATTGAGCAGATTTCAAAATGACATTGCCCATTTTTAACACTGCATCCATATTAATCCCTGCTTTAGTCGTTCCAATATTGACTGACGAACAAACAAATTCTGTCTCACTAAGTGCTTGTGGTATGGCATCGATGAGCGCCAAATCTCCTACTGTAAACCCCTTTTGAACTAGGGCAGAAAATCCGCCGATAAAATTAACCCCAATCTCTTTCGCCGCACGATCCAACACTTTGGCTATACGGACCATCTGATCTGAATCTAAATGATTCGCCGCAATCGCTATGGGAGTGACTGATACCCGTTTATTTATAATGGGAATTCCGTAGCGTGCCGAAATTTGTTCGCCAACTGCTACTAACTGTCCCGCATTTTTAGTTACTTTATCATAAATTTTCTGTTCCATCCGCTTAATATCTTCGGATCCACAATCAAGTAGACTAATTCCCATCGTAATAGTTCGAATATCCAAATTTTCTTCATGTATCATTTTAATAGTTTGTTGAATTTCTTCTCGCGCAAATGTAATTGTCATAATTTTCCTCCACCATTCTAACTTGAGTTCCCACAAAGCTCAATTAAATGCGGTGCATAAACGTAAAGATATCTTCATGTTGAACCTTTACCTGCAACCCTTTGTTGTCGCCCTCATGCTCCAGCGTACGCGCTAGCTCGACAAGTTCTAAAGTAGCTGGTTTCAAGTCTACCACCATGATCATTGTGAAAAATTCATTCACAATCGTTTGACTAATATCCAGTATGTTGACATGATATTCCGCAAGTCTTCCAGAAACCCAAGCGATAATTCCAATTTGGTCACGACCCAAGACGGTAATAATAGCACGGTTAGACTCTTCCCGTGATAATGACATAGTAGTTCCTCCCTTTACAGACGTTTGTATTTTTATTATGGACATTAGCCTAACACATCTAAGAAGTATACTCAAGTATTTTTCGACATATAACTTATTTTCTCATCCATCAGTATAAACAAAAGAGAGCTCATATATGAGCTCTCTTTTACTCTTCTACCCAGTTGCCTTAGCAACTTCCACCGCAGCTATCGCCACAGCCGCCACCAGAATTAGCAGTACGTATTTCAAATCCTCCGCCGTTAGCGGAGTTAATGTAATCTATAATTGCTCCCTCTAAATGAACAGAAAGTTTTTTATCCGCAATTAACGACACACCGTGTTCAACATCAAGAATATCTTCATCTGTCTTTGACTCATCCAGAGTCATGCCGAAATTCGGCCCACCTCAGCCAACGCCTACAAGATAGAGGCGAAGAAATGCATTTTCTTTGTTTTGATTCTTTAGAACTTCTTTGACTTTCTCGGCAGCGAGTTCTGTAATTCCAACCATTATATCTTCACTCCTTTTTACAAACTTTAATTCTAAATATACCACATTTTTGGCTATTCGCAAAACGATTTGAAAAAGATTGTTAAAAAATGTTCAAAATTCGGTTCTAAACCTCTTTACCGTTCCCACTCGGCTGGAAATCCTTCCAGAGACGACGAACTTCCACTTCAATACTAGCTGGAAGATCTTGAGTAAATTTTTGCAACTGCCTCATTTCACCCTGAATCTTTTGTGGCCAGTTTTGCCCTTCCGGCCACGCAATAAAAATCTTTGGTTGTGGAACGAGAAACGTTCGCAAAAATCCAAGGAAAATGAAAAGAGTTAATAGTCGCCAAAGCCACCGCATTTAGAATTCATCCTTTCTGAATAAGCCATGCTAACACTAGCTTATCCAGGATGGGATAATTTGAGTCGTTCGTCATGCAACTCTCTCCAGAACCCTTCCATGTAAAGGAACAAGGGTTCAAAACAAACTCTAGCAGCCTTCGTGTATAAATGTTCCTGATATCCACATATTTTTTCTTGATAAAATGTCTCACAGGAATTTTCGCCCACTAATGACCAACCTTGTACCCCAGCCAAGGTAAACAAACGACCCAATCCGATAGCACCCACGAAATCCAGTTTGTCCGCATCATACAAGATCTTGGCTTCCAATGTATTCGGTTCGTGCCCTCCTTCACGAGAATGGGCCATGATCGCATCTTTGACTCTCTGGGAAACATCTTGAGAATATCCTGTTTTGTGTAGAATATTGCCTGCAAGACCGGCGCTGCTTTCTGCATGCGTTTTTTCCACCGCCCCAGATCGACCAATATCATGAAGAAGTGCTGCCAACTCAACGATCATAACGTCAGCCCCTTCTTCAACTGCCAGCTTTTTGCCCCACTCTCTAACTCTCAAGGCATGTTCTAAATCATGGGCACGGTCTTTTCTTGCGTAAAATCCCTGAGCAGCTTGAATAACCTGTTGTAAGTGATCTTGGGTTACTATACCCTCCAAATTCCCACCCCCATCCGGTGAATGTGAATCACACTACGCCCCAAGTAAACTATTTCCAATACTATAAATTAATATTACTCCCCTTATTCTTGCTTTGTCAAGTTTACTATTTTGGGCTATTCGTGCCATAATACTATTAAGTTTTATACCACAAAAGGTTTAACGTTAATAGGAATCTAAAGATACAAACGACCTTATGAAATATAAGTCTAGATGCTATAATGAACACACAATATTCGAACAAACTAACCCACTAGCTTGTTGGTAAAGGAGACCTTATGTACAAACCAAATTTATTGCCCCTTGGTTTATTGGCCTGCATCAGCCTTGTTCTCGTCACAGAAACCGTTTCTCATACTCCAATTAACAATCAACTTCCCGCCCTTTCGATATCTGCTACTCCTGCTCCTTCTCAGTCCACAGCAGAGGCAAGCACGATTCCCCAATCCCCACAGCAGACTCCATCTACCCCCTCCTCACCGAAAACTTCAGTCCATGTTTCTGATTCTCAAGCACTAGTTCAGTATGAGCAAGGCCTAAAGCTTTATTATGAACGTCAATTTCCCCAAGCCCTAAAGCTATTTAATCAAGCGTTGGCGATCGACCCTCTATGTTATGAAGCCCTCAATGCCAAGGGAGCGACCTTAGCCTTTCTAGGAGAGCATGATCAAGGACTTGCTCTCATTCAGCAAGCCCTTGATCTAAATCCGTCGTTTGTATATGGTAATTTCAACCTAGGACTAGCGAATGAACTAGCCGGACGGTGGGATCCAGCGATTGCAGCTTACCAAAAGGCCTTACAACTAGATCATCGGGACACATGGAGCTATTACGGCATTGCAAGCATATACGGACGTCTCGGAAATATTGACAAAGTCGTGGAATATCTGCAACCAGCAATCGCCCTCGATCCCGATGTCAAAGAAGTTGCCCGAGACGAACAAGACTTCACGCCAATTCGTGAAGATTCACGTTTCCAAGCCCTAGTAAAACCCTAGTCGAAATCCATTAGGCTAAGAGTGTCTCCAAGCGTTCAACAAGACCCGCAAAGACTTGAAGCGCATTTCGTACCGGGATAGGAGTTTCCATGTCCACACCTGCCTTACGCAATAAGTCAATTGGATAATCTGAACTCCCACTGCTCAAGAATTCTAAGTACCGTGCAACAGCTGGTTCACCTTCATCCAAAATAGCTCTAGCAAAAGCAATGGCCGCTGAGAAACCTGTGGCATACTTGTAAACATAAAATGCATTGTAAAAATGAGGGATACGTGCCCATTCTAGCGCTATCTCAGGATCAAGGATAACATCCTGTCCATAATAGACTGCATTTAAGTCACGATAGATTTCGGAAAGGTTATCGGCCGTTAAGGCCCCGCCTTCTTCCACTACGGAGTGAATCTTTTTCTCAAACTCTGCAAACATCGTTTGCCTGAAAATAGTACCGCGAAACTGCTCCAAATAATGATTAATTAAATAGGCAAGAATCTTTGGATCCTTTGTTTTGTCTAAGAGATCTTCCATTACCAAAGCTTCATTTAATGTTGAAGCAACTTCAGCCACAAAAATTTTGTATCCGGCATAAAGATGGGGTTGTTCACGACTGGAAAAGAAAGTGTGCAAGGAATGCCCCATCTCGTGTGCAAGGGTAAACATGGAATCCAAAGTGTCTTGATGATTAAGTAAGACGTACGGATGAGAACGATAGGTTCCCCAGGAATATGCTCCGCTCGTCTTTCCTTCGTTTTCATAAACATCAATCCATTTCTTCTGGAACCCTTCCTCTAAAATTTGGGTGTAGTCCCGACCTAGCGGACGCAAGCCCTCAAGCACCCTATCTTTTGCTTCTTCATAGGTAATCGTCATGGTCGTTTCCGGAACAATTGGGACATAAATATCATACATATGTAATTCTTTGAGTTGTAAAGCCTTTTTACGCAACTGGACATATCGATGCATCTGAGGCAAAAACTCGTGAACCGTATCCACCAGGGAATCGTAGACCTTTAACGGAACACGGTCATCATCCAAGGAAGCCTC
>JAJYAS010000275.1 GCA_021779415.1 Bacillota bacterium | reverse complement strand
TGCCAATCCAGATGTATTTAAGATCTGGGACGTGGAACCGCACTTAGTCACTGCTCCGGGCGGGGAAAACATGGAGATGGTTTTGGAAAGAGCCTGGAACTCTTTGCAGAGCATTATCAAGAACCATGCTGGGGAGACGGTCTGTCTTGTGACTCATGGTTTGACGCTAAAACTACTCGTGACGAAAGCGCTGGGCTTTGAGGTTCACGAGTGGGCGAAATCACCGTGGCAACATAATACCGCCTTGAATATTTTTGAGGTCGATGGTCCGCAATGGATACCATCTCTCGTTGGGGATTGTCAGCATTTAGAGGGATTAGAAGAGAAGTGAACTTGCTGTTAAAGAGAAAGGTAAAGAAACAGGTTTAACCTGTCCCTTTACCTTTCTCTTTTTATATTTCTCCCGACATGTCAGGAGATCCTCGCTTATTCCGTGCTTTTGTTCCAGTCTTGCTTAAACATCTCGCCTAATTTAGCGGAGGCGGCAGGGGAGGGAGCGGTAATGGAAAATTCGTGGTCAGCAATAAATGAGTAGTGTGTCCAGCCGGAACTACTTAAGAGAAATGTGGAATTATCGAAAATAGCCAAGTGCGTACCGAGTGACCGTGAGCTTGGATAATACCGTATTTGAACTCCTTTGGCCTTTAACTTTTCTAAGGTCACCGGAGTCTTACTGTAAACAGCTCGATCCCCAATAATACGAACATCCCGCCCTTTCTCAGCGGCATTAGTCAAGGCTAGAACCAGATCAGGATCAGTAATTTCGGGGTTTTCTATCCAAATGGATTTTGTGCTAGCTGATATCAGATCAGAAGCCTGTTGTTTGACATTGGCATTGACCGCCAAAACAATATTATCCTCAGGGAGAGAGGATGTCTTGGCCACAGGCAGGGGAAAGGTTGTTGTAAATTCCCAATCCTTGGAGAATAAGCCTGCTGCTTTCCAAGCGGATATTCCGGATAACTCGACGGCAAAATCATGGGCTTGAAATCCACTACTGGTCCAAGAAGGACCATTTACCAATGCTCGTTTTTGGTCAATGATTAGGAGTTTAGTATGGTTGAGTTGCCCTTTTTGGGCGGGATAAAACTGAATAGAAATATTAGGGTTGTTTTGGCTTTTCAATTGATCTAATGTGGTCCGATTTGCCGATTGCCATTGGTCCAAGAGAATGTGGACATTCACTCCTGAATTAGCTTTAGTGAGGAGAAGCTGAATGAGGCGTGGATCATCAAATTCTGCTTGCTCAACGTAGATAGACGTTTGGGCGGACTCAAGGAGAGCTAAGGTGCGGTTATAAATGGCGTCGTCAATAATAATTGCTTCAACGGGTAGATTGGAAACTGGGGCTACTTTGGGGAAAAGGCTGGGTAGTTTAAGTGAACATCCAGTTAAAGTGACGATACTGAGCAATGAAAGAACAAGCATAGAAAGAAAAAAATTGCGTTTTGGCATGTACATACTTCTCCCAAGTCTATAAATATTATCATTAGTATACCATATATGTCCAAAAGGTTAAAAGGATTGAGAGGCATAACCCTAAGAAGTTTCTCATAATAATGGGGAAAGTGAGTTTAAAACACTTTGAAAGGGCATGGAGTTATGAAATTATCGAAGACTAGTGTGATCGTGCTCATTACAATTTTAAGTCTTATGGCAATTCCATGGCTAGTTTATTCGAAAACAAAGAGTACGCCTCTTCCCAGCCAATCGACAACGGGGTTTTCGGCTTCGAAAGCGTATGATCATGTCAAGTATCTCGTGCAAAAAGTTGGGCCTCGTCCGGCGGGTAGTAAGTCGGAATTAAAGGCTGCACAATATATTAGTTATGTGTTAAATCAAAATGGCTGGAAGGTCCGACAACAACCCTTCAGTAAAGTTGTTGTTCGGGAAGTTTCAGTCATGCAAAGGGAACAACAGGTGGAACTGATAAATAGTCAAAACATCATTGCTGAATTACCGGGAAAACGGCCAGACACAATTGTGATAGGAGCTCATTACGATTCGGCGAATCTAAACGCCCCTGGGGCAGTGGACAATGCTTCCGGGGTAGGGGTGTTACTGGAACTTGCACGAATTCTAAGTCAGGAGCCTCATGAAGAAACCTATCAGCTTATTTTCTTCGGTGCTGAAGAGTATGGGTTGGTCGGTTCGCAATATTACACCACTCAAGCAGATCTATCTGCGGTACGTTGGATGTTCAATGTCGATATGGTAGGAACTCCAATAGAGATAGACGTGGCAGGTAAAAAGTCAGCACCTCCAGAGTTAATTAGGCAGATTACCACACTTGCGAAGGAACGACAAATACCATACCATCTTAGTCGGGATTTTATCTTAATGACTCGTGAAAGTTCGCAAGGTGGAGCAAGTGACTTCAGTTCCTTCTTGGATAAGGGAATTCCGGCCTTTGGCCTCGGTATCTCAGGGCGACCTGCGGGTTATTTTCATCGACCAGAAGATCGCCTTGAGCGGGTTACTCTAGAAGAGATGCAGAACGTTGGGGATTATTCTCTAAGTTTGCTTAAGACAGTACGGATGGAAAAGCTGGGGCCCTATGTCTGGGATGAGTTATACTTACCGTTTCAAATCGATCAGAACGTAGTTATTCTCCCTAGTGTTGGAATTAGAATTTTTACTTTCTTAACGTTCCTCTTGACGGGTTTAATTATAATCAAATTTATAAAAAGAAATATGGAGAAGCAACGTTTAAATTGGAAACAGGCATTCGTAATTCTTGGGATTACGCTCATATTAAGTTTGATTGTAATGGGCGTAAGTGGAATAGGAGAAATGATCTGGCAGGAGGTTAAACAGGCTCAGACAATCTATTACGCTTATCCTGCCCTTTTTCTCATGGCGCGAATTGGAATTGCCCTAGGGACGTTTATTTTCATAGCGAGTTGGGTTTATAAGCTTCCTCTAGCGCGTGATCCCAAGCTCTATTGGTTTACAGGCGTGATATTGCTTCTGGGAATCAGTTTGGTATTGGCCCTCACTCGAATTGATCTTGCTTTTCCCTTTGTTGTTTGGCTTTTGTGCCTAGACCTTCAGTTTTTTTTCCCAAGTCTTTTCCTAGTCTTGATCGGCCCCTATTTCATCTATCGACTACACTTTGAACTCTTAAATTCACATCAGTGGGTGAGCTATTACGAAGCAATCCATAACTATTTCTTGGTTTTCCTGGGTATTTATAGCTTACTACTGATTCCTCTCTTCTTAGCTGGATTACATGTGGCGATGAGCAAAACTCAGATATCCAGAAAGCTGTTATATCGCTCGCGAAAACCTGCGCTGCTAGTTACAGGGTTACTTATTCTATCCTTAGGGTTAGTACCCGCTTACACAACTGAATACCCACAGTCTGTCACAGTTCGAGAAGAGTGGTCAGGAAGTAGTGACGGAGTGGTGCATATTTTCTCTGATGAACGCCTGCCTCGTCAACTAGTGAACGACTTGAACAGGCAAGAAGGTAAAAGCGTATACGTCCCGATACTCAATGAAAAACCACCCGTCAGCGTGGAGACCTCCGTGCTAGAAAAAAGGAGAAATTCAAACAGAACTCTAGATATTTCTTTGAAACTTAACTATACTAGTGAACCCTATTTGATCCGTCTCAAATTAGAAAGTGCTCATCCTTTTGAAGTAAAAACGGATGAATTTTTACCCATGTCGAAACTGCCAAAAAAACTACAACTAAAAGGTGTGCTCCAACCCTCAGGGAACTATTCAATTATACTACAGAGAACGCCTCCTCAAAAAACAATGATTCAACTATCTGTGGATGCACAGGGTATCATGACTTGCTCTCTGGAAGGAATATTTGCGGATCCGTCCCCAAGGATACAGCTCCAACAAGCGCTTATATCAGCAGATTACCAGATCCGCTATAAAGAAGACTTCCAATTTTAAAGGAAAATTGATCCTGTATAGGTTGAAACTATTGCGTAGAAAATAACGGTAGTAGTTAAGGAGGGTGAGAAAAAATGTATAAAATTATAGCTGTTGAAGATGGACTGGCAAATGTTACACAGGCCCTTCATAATGCAGGATTTAAAACAACTCCTTTAGAAGGGGTATCTTTACAGAATGTTCGGGCCGTCGTCGTTAAAGGAAATGGGACAGATATTTTGGCACCGGAATGGCCTGTCAAAATGCCTATTGTCAATGCAGCAGGTCGAAGTGCGGATGAAATCGTGGATGTACTGCGGGATCGACTGTCTTGAGACAAGGATATCACTAAGGTAATAACTCCTAAAGGGTCGTCCTTTTTATAATGGACGGCCCATTTTATGTCCTCAAGGTAATGTTTTCCATATAATGAATTAGGAGTCTAATCTCATTCAGGAAGGAGTTGCTCTTATGTTCTTTGGCATTATACCCTTTGCCCTGGGCTTTGGTTTGGGAACTTTAACGGCACCACGTTATGTTCCATCTTATCAATATCCCCCGTATCCCCCGTATCCTTATCCTTATAGAAGATGGTAGTGGTTAAACGGCACGATATAAAGAAAAGGGAGCAAGGGAGCAAAAAGCTTCCTTTTCTTTGACTTGAACTAGTTCACTGCACGAGGTTTCTGAAACAATATCGCAAAAAGGCTACAAAAACTCTTTGCAAAGGATTGTCTTTGGCATATAATAGGGGACATATGGAGGAGAGTAGGAGTGGAGGACGTGAAAACATTTGAAACCATTTGCATATTGTTGCGTGATCACTCCTATAAGCTAACCCCTCAGCGTCAGACGATATTGCGAATGTTTCTGGAACAAGAAGATCGCCATTTAAGTGCTGAAGAGTTATATATGCTGGTAAAACACCAAAACCCGGAAATTGGCTTAGCTACAGTTTACCGAACCCTTGACATATTGGCGGAAATTGGCGTTCTACTCAAGAATGATTTCGGAGATGGGCGAACAAGGTACGAATTTAGCAGAAAAGACGAACATCATCACCACCATCACCTCATCTGTTTGGGTTGTGGGAATGTTTCAGAATTTGATGACGACCTACTAGAGTCACTTGAAGCGGTGATTACAAAGCGAAATCAGTTTAAAGTGATAGATCATGATTTGAAATTTTATGGATATTGTCGTAAATGTGAAGAGGCGCGGTAAAATGCGCTTCTTTTCTTATTTCTGAAGTTTAGCAAGGAGCATGTGCTAACGGGGAATGAAACTTGAAAGAAAATAAAGAACGGGAGATAGCTATCTCAGTAATCTGACGAGGGGAGCAGATATATCAACACTTCTCTACGAATTTTCGCGTAATTGATAGGCATTTGACGTACGATTTTAGGTATTAAGTAAAGGAATAAGGGTATGGAAGGAGAAGATGTATATGGTAAAATAAGTAAAAAGGGGCGAAGACTATGGGTGTACCTTTGGCCTCGAATGTCAAACAAAAAAGGCCATCTCTTAAGAGTTCATATTTATGGAATTCTCTACAAGGCAAATGGCATCATTGGTCAGGTAAGACGGATGTAGCTATTCAGAATTGGGTGGATCTATTAAATCAGGATTCGAACAAGGCTCGTTTTACAGAGGTAAGA
>JAJYAS010000274.1 GCA_021779415.1 Bacillota bacterium | reverse complement strand
TTCCGATCTTATCAAGTCACTAGCTCTCAAGAATCCCCCTATAGTGACAAGTTAATGATGTTTCATGTTACTGTAACTATGGCATATATTATAGCTGCTTATGGTATCGGGCTAACGAATACAGCAAGAAAAGATATCGCTTTAAGTTTTAGTCGTCTTATGGCAGAAATTATTGAGTATGTCAAGGATGGAACAGACTTGTTGATTGAGAATGGATGGTTAGAAAGATTACCAGAAGCTGCTAATCGTCAAGAATTAACACACTAACTGGGCACAGGGTCCCAATAAAAATCAATGCCCGCATCACGTTCAAAAAAGTGGTGCGGGCATGATGGTTCAAAGGAGGATTTTTGCACTGGAATCAGGAATAAGTTATCTTCAGCGGAAGTGAGTAAGAGATGAGGTAATTAACGATTCATACGGGGAAGGATATGAAACATGGAAATTGTAGTTGGGGTTACAGGGGCAACGGGAACGATTTACGCAATGAATTTATTGCGGGCCTTAAAAGAGACTGGCAAGGTGAATACTCATCTTATTATGAGTGACTGGGCTAAGGAGAATTTGGAGATAGAAACGAATTATTCTTTAGACGATATAGAGAGTTTGGCTACTGTAGTCTATGATAATAAGAACTTAGGGGCAAAAATCTCGAGTGGATCCTTTTTTACGGATGGAATGGTTATTGTGCCTTGTAGTATGAAGACCCTTAGCTCAATAGCTAATGGCTATGATGATAATCTCATTTCAAGAACAGCGGGTGTAATGATCAAAGAAGGAAGAAAACTAATATTAAGTCCTAGAGAGACGCCTCTAAGCCCAATCCATATTGAAAATATGCTAAAGTTATCGAGGCTTGGGGTAAGAATGGTCCCGCCAATGCCTGCTTTTTATAATCATCCTCAGAGTATAGAAGACTTAATAAATCATCATGTTATGAAAATACTGGATCAATTCGGAATTGATTATGATAGAGTTAAGCGGTGGAATGGGGGAGAATAAAATGGTTTCCACTAAAAATCGCATTCTTATTATGACTGCTGTGTCAGCAGAAAGGGATGCTGTGTTGCGTGGGCTACATTCTAATCAAACTATAGATGTCTTAATAGCGGGTGTGGGTCCCGTGGTGGCCGCAGCGAATACAGCGAAGGTATTGGCAACAACCGCCTACGGATTGGTTATCAGTACGGGTATCGGTGGGGGTTTTTCTGGTAGAGCAGAGGTCGGTACCCTCGTGGTAGCGGATGAAATTGTTGCTGCAGACCTGGGGGTAGAGACCTTGGAAGGGTTTAGTAGTTTAGAAGAGTTGGGTTTTGGCCCCACCAAGGTTCAAGTTGATCCTAGTCTCGTCAATCGAGTGACCAGGGCTTTGCTGGAAGCGAAGCTGCCGGTTAGTACTGGTCCAATCATCACGGTTTCTACGGCGACCGGTACGGCGGTCAGTACTGCAGAGAGGGTCAGACGGGTGCCAGGAGTTGCCGCTGAGGGGATGGAGGGGTATGGAGTTGCTCAAGCAGCCGAGATTTATGGAGTGCCTGCTTTGGAGATCCGCGCCATCTCAAACCAGGTTGGCCCACGGGATAGGAACGCATGGCGCATTAAAGAGGCTTTGGACGTTTTGGAAAAAGCTTTCTCAGAATTGGAGGATTTACTATGAAAATTGCCTTTTCACCTTGTCCTAATGACACTTTTATTTTCCACGCATGGGTACACGGACTCATACCGGGCGCACCGGAGCTTGACGTCACTTACGCAGATATAGATGTCACAAATAGTTTGGCAGCCAGCTCTAGCGGACCGGATGTGTTGAAAATTTCGTATGCAGCATTACCTTGGGTGTTGTCAGAGTACGCATTACTGCCCTGTGGGGGTGCGTTAGGTAGGGGTTGTGGGCCACTTGTATTGACCTCTAATGAAGAAGCTGCGGATAAGGGACCAGCGGTACTGGCTGGACGACGGGTGGCTGTACCGAGTGAACGCTCCACCGCTTACTTACTATTTAGGTTGTGGGCAGCTCAACAGGTGCCAGGGGGCGTAGGCGAAATTGTGGTGATGCCCTTCCAAGAAATTATGCCCGCGGTTCGCGATGGGGTAATCGACGCTGGGCTTGTGATCCACGAGGCACGTTTCACTTACCCTGAGTATGGGCTAAGGCTCTTGGCGGATTTAGGAAGCTGGTGGGAGTCTGACACCCATTTGCCGATTCCGCTGGGCGCGATTATCGCTCGTCGGTCAATGGATTTGGAGGCTATCGCGACTTGGATTCGGGCGTCACTCCAATATGCGTGGGCACATCCGAAGGCGTCCCAGGACTATGTGCTCCAACACGCCCAAGAGTTGTCCACTGAGGTAGCTAACGCTCATATCAATCTGTATGTCAATGAGTTTTCTGAGAATTTAGGGGAAAAGGGGTATGAAGCAATTACTGCCTTACTTAGTCGGGCCATGCAAGAAGGAATCGTACCAAAGTTTGATTTGGCAACACTGAAACGTTAGAACGATGAGAACTTTAAACAACCGCCTTAAGGTTTACTTAGGGCAGTTGTTTTTTTGATGTGACTTTTCTCACACCAAATCAATCCTCATAATCACAGTAACCTACTCAGAATTGTATTAAACTAACCTTAGTCGCAGTTGAGCAAACAAAAAATATTTAAATAAAAATTTAGGAGGAAATTTAAATGAGCATGTTTTGTTATCAATGTCAGGAAACAGCTAAAGGCTCGGGTTGTACACTTAGAGGGGTATGCGGGAAAACCGAAAATGTTGCCAATTTGCAAGATCTTCTGATCTACACTTTAAAAGGAATCTCCATTTATGCAGTTCAAGCCCGTGAGCTGAACATTGTCCGCCCTGAAATCGATAAATTCATTATGGAAAGTCTCTTCAGTACGATTACAAACGCCAATTTCGATAAAAGCCGTTTTGTGGAACGAATTCAAGAAGGTCTCACCCTTCGCGAAGAACTCAAGCAAGCAATCATTAAAGCTGGCGGAGCAATTCCAGCAGTCTTAAATGATGCAGCAACTTGGACTGCATCTGCAGATGAATTTGAAAAGAAAGCTGAACTTGTTGGCGTATTAAAGACCGAAAACGAAGATGTTCGTTCACTCAGAGAATTACTCACTTATGGCTTAAAAGGAATTGCTGCTTATGCTGAACACGCTTATACCCTAACCTATAAAGAAGTTGGGATCTTTGCGTTCATTGAAAAAGCACTGGCAGCTACTCTTGACGATACGCTCTCAGCTGATGCCCTCGTTGCCCTAGTCTTAGAAGCAGGGAAATACGGTGTCGATGTTATGGCCCTTTTAGATAAAGCCAACACTACGACCTACGGTAACCCGGAACTTACCAAAGTAAATATCGGGGTCAGAAACAATCCTGCCATTCTTATCAGTGGTCATGATTTGAAAGATCTTGAAGAATTACTGATCCAAACCCAAGGAGCCGGTGTCGATGTCTATACCCATGGCGAAATGCTCCCAGCGCACTATTATCCTGCCTTTAAGAAATATGACAACTTTGTGGGGAACTACGGTAACGCTTGGTACAAACAAGACAAAGAATTCGACTCGTTCAATGGACCTATTTTCTTAACCACAAACTGCCTTGTTCCTCCGAAAGATTCCTATAAAGATCGCCTCTACACCACCGGTGTTGTCGGCTTTGAAGGGATTAAACACATTGCTGACCGAGCAGACGGAAATCCTAAGGATTTCTCAGCCCTGATTGAACATGCCAAGAAATGCCCGGCACCGACAGAAATCGAAACTGGCGAAATTGTCGGGGGATTCGCCCACAATCAAGTCCTAGCTCTTGCTGACAAAGTCGTTGATGCTGTGAAGACGGGAGCCATTAAACGCTTCTTCGTCATGGCTGGGTGCGATGGCCGCATGAAGAGTCGTGACTATTACACTGATTTTGCGGAAGCATTGCCTAAAGACACCGTGATTCTCACGGCTGGGTGCGCAAAATATAAGTATAATAAACTAAACTTAGGGGATATCGGTGGTATTCCAAGAGTCCTCGATGCAGGACAATGTAATGACTCCTATTCCTTAGCAATCATCGCCTTGAAACTCAAAGAAGTATTCGGCCTGGACGATATCAACGAACTCCCAATTTCCTATAACATCGCTTGGTACGAGCAAAAAGCAGTTATCGTTTTATTAGCTCTGCTATACCTCGGCGTGAAAAAAATTCACTTAGGACCAACACTTCCGGCTTTCTTGTCCCCAAATGTAGTGAAAGTCTTAGTGGAAAACTTCGGTATTGCAGGCATCACCAACGTCGAAGACGACCTCAAAATCTTCATGGGATAATAATTTGCACAAATTGATTTAATACTCGAACCTTTAACAAGAGGACTGCCTTTCAGTACAAGGCAGTCCTCTTGTTTGTGCAAGTTTGGAAACGGTTCTTGGCTTGTACACGTGTCTCCAACTTGCACGTTCAATCCTAATTTGGCCGGAGGATCCGTTTGATCCAAAGCGAAAAACCCAAGCATTTATTGGAGGGAGGGGCGATTTTCAGCACCTTCGTGTTTAAATTTAAAGAAAAAGATGAAAGTCTTGGTGCTTTTACCAAATCAATGGGAGGAATAGCGCGACGGGCGTCGAAAATAGTTCATTGTGAGAATTGATACATTTAATTGCTGAGGAGTGTCGTCATGTCAGAAGTGACCAGTTCAACTCAAGATTGGGAGCAGGCGATAAAACAAATCAAAGCGGTGATAGCTGCTCGAATCAATGTTAATAGTCATGGGGAAATCGAGGAAGTTCATATTCTGGCGGGTTCAGGACGAGCTCCTAAGCAGATCGTCAGGGATGTGGAGTCAATCTTAGCGGCTCAATTTGATATACAGATTGATCATAAGAAGATCAGTGTGGCCCAATTAGGAGATGATGAGGAAGGAACCTCTGCCATCGTAGAGTCGTCGCGACCCAAATTGGTGGGCGTGACACTTAGAACCGTTAATGGGATGGCTGAAGTTAAAGTCGAATTGTTGACGGGAGACAAGCTTATGGAAGGGTTGGCCCAAGGCCCGTCCTCAACCCACAACAAGTTGCGCTTATTCGTAGAGGCAACAATAAAAGCACTTTCTCCTCTCACCTTGGATAAATTTCTTTTTGTCACAGAGGATGTTGTAATTACTCAATTAGCAAAGCATCAGATTGCTTTAGTTTCCATAACCATGATCGCCCCCACGGGTGAACAACCCCTGACCGGATGTGCTTTGGTCAGAAACGATGATCGGGAAGCTGTCGTTAAGGCAACCCTCGATGCCGTTAATCGGAAACTGCGTTTTCTTAGAAACGATTAATCTGCTAACTTTGGCCGACTTACCAAACAATTAGATTTTGAAGTGCTCCTGTTTAATCCCTACATAGCGAAGCGGAAAAAACAGCGGAACGGAATAAGAGCGAAGCGGTTAAACTGTCCCTTGGATAAATAAAAATCAAGGAGGTTTACCGCAAATGAGCAAATTATTCAAAGCTATTACAGTTCTCGTAACTCTCGTTCTTGCAGGTGGAGCTAGCTACAGACTTTAATTGTAACGTAGTCGGCCG
>JAJYAS010000273.1 GCA_021779415.1 Bacillota bacterium | reverse complement strand
TCCAGCAGTTGACAAATATTTTACAGAAGATATCTCAAATTGGATCGGATTTGCAAGAGGTTCTAAATTAGAAGGGTATCACAAATTGTTCTAAGGAGAGTTAGACATGAGAGGGATACACCGAAAAAAAGTAGAGGCTCAGAAGCATAAAGTGGAAACTTCGCGGGCAGTGGAAACTGGGTTCGCCCTTGAAATGGATTTTCAAAATGAGATACATAAACTGCAGTTAATTGAGACACGTTACAGGCATATTTTTGAAGGAGTTTCCAGTGGTCTTATTTTAATTAATCAGGATGGACAATTAGAGGGTGTTAACAAGGCTGCACTGCGCATGCTCGGCATACCTCTAAGTGAATTGAAGAATTGTATTCAAGGCGGATCGGAGTTTGAAACATGGCTCTCAAAGAGTTTAAAAGGTAATCTTTTTCCAAGGGAGATTTTCCCCTGGGGTGTAATGACAGAGTTTAATGGTTTTGAACAATGTTTTCGACTCCAAATTTCCGGCGAAAGCGTACGGTGGCTCAAATGTTTTGTTCATCCAATTCGACGAAAAGGAGTCGGGCAACTAGAAAATGTAGTCATTACTTTAGAGGATGTGACTGAACAAAAGGTTTTTGAAAATCACGAAATTGTGTTGAAGGAATTAACTCATCGGGTTCTTCGCCAAGAGCCCCTCTCTGAAATTATGGATTATCTGTGTACCTCCCTAGTCAAAACGCTAGGTTATACATCGGCTTGTATTGGAATTAAAAATCCTGATGGGAGAATTCTTTTTCCTCATCGTGTAGGTCTGGGAACGGATCTTCTCTTGCATATTAAAATTCGTTGGGATGAGACATCCGAAGGACATGGCGCGATGGGGACAGCACTGCGAAATGGAAAATCGCAGACTAATAAAGTTATTGGACATGAACGTTTTGCACCATGGCAGGATTTTTTTAATAAATTGGGGTTACAGTCAATAGGGGTTATTCCTTTACTTGAAGGGACGACAAGTTACGGAGTCTTGGGACTTTACTCAGCGGACGAAAATTGTTTCACAGCTCAGCGAATGTCCCTATTGGAGCATTTTGGCAATGAGGTTTCTCTTGCACTGACCGCAGCAAAGAGCCGAGAACAGATGGAGTATTACCAACTTTTGGCGGACGAAAGCCAAGAAATCATCTTCTTTATCGATGAAAATCGAAAAATTGTTGAAGCCAATCAAATGACGCTAAAAACCTATGGTTATTCCCGTGAAGAACTTTTGGGCATGGATATTATGCAATTGAGCGCTCCTCAGGCTAATGAGGAGTTTTTCCCGACACTGAGCGAAGGGAAGAGCGAACGTTTTGACTATGAAACGATACATATCCGTCGAGATGGTGCGGAATTTCCCGTTGAAGTAACGGCAACGACGGCTAGATTACATGATAAGATTGTTCTAATGGTGATTAATCGAGATATAACTCAAAAAAGAGAACTCATGCTACAACTCATGTACCAAGCCCACCATGATCCCTTGACAGGCTTACCTAATCGATTGGCTTTTCAAGATCGTCTTGACGTAGCAATCATTCAAGCTCGTCGCAAAGGGCATGGAGTAGCAGTCTTGTTTTTAGATATTGACCATTTTAAACTCGTCAATGACAGTTATGGACATGAGGTAGGCGACCAGTTGCTCTGTGAAATAGCTCGACGGTTGCGTTCTGTTCTACGGGAAGGGGATACCATCTCTCGACGCGGGGGTGATGAGTTTATTATCCTTCTGCCGGAAGTATATGAAGCCACTAAAGTAGCTAAAGTGGCCATGAAAATTCTCTCTACAATCACAAAACCATTACCTCTCGGTGTGGGGATTGAATATACGACGACAGTAAGTATTGGAATCAGCTTGTACCCAGAGGACGGAGATAATGTGGACAGTCTGGTCAAGCATGCAGATATTGCTATGTATCAGGCGAAGAGCTTGGGTCGCAACAACTATCAGTTTTTTACTGCGGAACTGTCAAGCATCCTTAAGCAGCAGTTCTCTCTACAGGCAAACTTGCGTGGAGCTTTAGATCGCGGAGAGTTTATTCTTTACTATCAACCCATCTTCGATTTACAAACGCAAGAGATTCTTGGTGTCGAAGCTTTAATACGTTGGCAAACCCCAAACGGAATAATCCTCCCAGGGGACTTCATCCCAATTGCTGAAGAGACAGGACTGATTATACCTATAGGGGAATGGGTCTTGCGTGAAGCCAGTATCCAAGTGCAAAAATGGAAGAAATCAGGACTAGAGAAGCTCTACGTTGCGGTTAATCTTTCTGCACGCCAATTTAGACAACCGAATTTAGTACACACGATCTTAGAAATTTTAGCAGCGACTGGGCTGGAACCGACTAGCCTTCAGTTGGAAATTACAGAAAGTGTGGCAGCTGAAGATATTGATTTAACGGCTGAAGTGCTTTATCAACTCAAAAAAGTAGGCATACGGATATCCATTGATGATTTTGGAACGGGATTTTCTTCTCTTAACTATTTACATCGACTTCCATTTGATACATTAAAAATTGATAAATCCTTTGTGACAGATCTTGATACTCGAGCTAGTCATCAAATAGTGCAATCAATTCTGGGGTTAGCGAAAAACCTAGATATGAAAGTCATTGCTGAAGGAGTTGAAACTGAAGCGCAGTGGAATTATTTACAGGGTACATCCTGTGAGGCAGTACAGGGATACTACATTAGTCGTCCTTTATCAACACAGAATTTTGAGGACAGATGTTCAGCCGAAAGTTACAAGTTGCAGCTAATATCAAAGCTCAAGTAGGCAAACTCAAGCCATTCTATTGGTTTTCCCTATTGAAAAATTCGATAAATACATTGTAAATTCTACATTATTATTAAAAATATCATGGTATACTTAAGTTTAAAGTATATCATGATATTTTTTTATAAACGTACAGTGCCTCGGCGGGGATGTGGAGAGGGCAGGGGGGAAATCAAGATTGTTTAGAGATCTAAAACTGCGAACAAGGTTTTTGGTTTCTATGAGTTTAGTTGTGCTGCTGTCTATTAGTGTAGTTGTTTTTATCTTATCAATAAAGTCCGTTGATATGGTCAAAACCTCGGCCTACGGAATTGCAGAGGAAACAGCTAGCAAAAATGGTAATTACGTTCGAGCAGAATTAGAAGTTGCCATGGATACGGTTAGGACCTTGTCATATACATTTCAGGAGATGAAACTTTCTAGGGAAGTCAACCGGGACACAATGAATGAGATCTTGATTAATGTTCTCAAGGACAATCCACAGTTTGTTGCGACATGGACATTGTGGGAACCGAATGCACTCGATGGCAGAGATGCCCAGTTTATTAATAAACCGGGATATGACAGAACAGGCCGTTTTATCCCTTATTGGAGCAAGCAAAACACGTCGGTGCACTTAGAACCGCTCGTCAACTATGGCAAACAAGGTGCGGGGGATTATTATTTAATACCAAAAGAAACTAAGCGAGAAACGATTATTGAACCCTACGATTATCCAATCGTCGGTAAAAATGTGTGGATAACCAGTGTCGTGGTTCCAATCATCGTAGACGGAAACTTTGTAGGGGTAGTCGGAATTGATATAGCACTTGACACCATCCAAAAGGTGGTTTCGGATATAAAGCCCTTAGACGCGGGGCAGACGAGCCTTATTTCTAACAAGGGTAAATATGTTGCGCATACGGATTATTCACAAATTGGCAAGGTAATTGAAGACAGTCGAGTGAAGAAAGCGATAAATTTAGGGGAAAGTTATACAACGACGGACAAAGGGGTTTATCAGATTTACGTTCCAATACATATCGGCAGAACAACAACCCCGTGGTCGATGGAAGTTGGTGTTCCCGTAGAGGAAATTTTGGCAAAGGCCAATAGTATCCGGAATTTTGCTATAGGAATTTGGATCATTGCACTACTCATCATAGGGTTAGTGGTCTACATAGTGGCGAGTAGCTTTTCAAACCAACACCTTAGGTCAGAAATTCGTGAGCGTAAGCAGATAGAAGAAAAGGTCCTTCGGTTGGCTTCGATTGTAGAGTCGACGGAAGATGGAATTATAGGGATGACCCTTGACGGACTTATTATAGACTGGAATAGAGGGGCAGAATGTATTTACGGCTATTCTGAGGCGGAGATAATCGGTGAGTCAATTATAAAATTAATTCCGGAGGACAAGTATTATGAGCTGGATGAGATGCTCGCCAATATTTCCCAAGGACTGCCTATGGCCCATTATGAAACACTGCGTCAAAGGAAAGACGGACAGATTATTAATGTCAGTTATACCTTATCCCCTATCAAAGATCATTCTGGAGAAATTATTGGGGTCTCTAAAATAGTTAAGGATGTTACCGCACAGAAGAAGTTGGAAAAAGAAATGATACGGATGGATCAGATGACTCTGGTCGGTGAAATGGCTGCTAGTATTGGTCACGAGGTTAGAAATCCGATGACAACCGTCAGGGGCTTCTTGCAACTTCTCGGGGGACAAAAAAGTTCTGCAAAATACAGTGAGTATATTCCTCTCATGATTAGTGAACTTGACCGGGCGAATGCCATTATTACGGAATTTCTATCGATAAGCAGGACGAAAACGACAGAGTTTGCTCGACAGAATCTAAATGATATTATTGAGTGCATTTTACCGCTTGTTCAGGTAGAAGCGATTACTGATGATAAGTTGATAAATTTGGAACTTAATACGATACCAGATTTGCTTCTGGATCATAAAGAGATCCGTCAGGTCATCCTTAATCTAGTGCGCAATGGGCTTGAAGCAATGGGTAAAGGCGGTTGCCTTACGATTAAAACGTTGTTTGCGGACGCAAACAATGAAGTGATTTTATCGATCCAAGATGAAGGTGAGGGCATTAATCCAGAAATAATGGATCGGTTAGGGACCCCTTTTTTAACCACCAAAGAGAAGGGCACAGGTTTGGGATTGGCTGTCTGTTTCGGAATTGCAGCACGGCATAACGCGAAAATCATGGCCGAAACCAGCCCTCAGGGTTCAACATTTTTCATGAAGTTTAAGCTATAGTATGGTTTTTTGTTCCAGACATTTTTAGAGCAAAGATTGAGAGAATTTTGACGCAAATATTAAAGGTTTTGGCTGTATAATGTCGAATAGAAGTACATAGAATGGTTATCTAAAGAGTTTTCAAGGGTAGCTTAAAGGTAATAATACGGGGGTATTGAAGTGACAAAATTCGAAGCTTACCAGTTTATAGTTGCGGAGGTTCAGCAGTTTTTCAATGATGACGTTGCCGTTACACTTTTCGATACGGAGAAGATTGTCGCTTATTACCCGGGGAAGACGATCGATACTAGGGCCAAGCTAGGGAACCCGCCTACGCAGGGCTCAAATGTTCTAGAAGCGCTTACGAGCGGAAAACGCGTTGTGCGCCGAGTATCCAAAGAACTTTTTGGTGTTCCCTTTGTCGGTATTGCCCTGCCAATCTTTGAAGGGTCGAAAATTACTGGTTGCCTTGCTATTGCATGTTCCGTTGAGCTTTATGATAATCTTTTCGCAACTGGTAAGGAAATTCTAGAGGCTGTGGTCAC
>JAJYAS010000272.1 GCA_021779415.1 Bacillota bacterium | reverse complement strand
GTAACTCAGTGGTAGAGTGTCACCTTGCCAAGGTGAAAGTCGCGAGTCCGAATCTCGTCACCCGCTCCAAAATGCGCTCGTAGCCCAGCTGGATAGAGCGTCTGACTACGAATCAGAAGGCCGGGAGTTCGAATCTCTCCGAGCGCACCATTATTTAATCTAAGACCTGCTATGGTGCTCAGTTGGTAGAGCTCCTTGGTAAGGATAAGGCACTGGTTCAATCTCGGTCAATGGCTCCAGTAAATGCGGGAGTGGCGTAATTGGCAGACGCGCACGCTTGAGGGGCGTGTGGGTAACACCGTACGGGTTCAAGTCCCGTCTTCCGCACCAATTGCAATAGATTTGGAGAAGTACATTCCTCGATAGCTCAATGGTGGAGCAACCGGCTGTTAACCGGTAGGTTGTAGGTTCGAGTCCTACTCGGGGAGCCATTCCCCTAGTTACCCAAAAAAATGCGGGTGTAGCTCAATGGTAGAGCACTAGCCTTCCAAGCTAGCTACGTGAGTTCGATTCTCATCACCCGCTCCATAAAGATAATAAACCGCACATTGGGTGCGGTTTTTCTATTTTACAACGTCGGGTAATGTTTGGAATTATTTCTTTGAAAATTCAAAATTAATAGGAAAATACATGTAGATGGCGAATAACTAAACATAGAAGACGAAAGAGAGAGGTATTAAAAAAGGGGGGAGTTAAATGTTAAGTAGGGTAAAGACGATGTCTGAAGCTGTGCAGCTAGTGCAGGACGGGCAAATGCTAGCGGTCGGTGGCAATGCTTTGCACCGGACCCCTGCTGATTTCTGTCACGAACTGGCAAAGCTAGGGCGGAGTGAACTCAAAGGTGTGGGGGCCGCTCCGGGTTACGCCATGGATGTACTCTGTGCATCGGAGAGCATATCAGAAGTGTACTTTGGTTTCTTTGGATTTGAAAATGAGTATGGATTAGCTCCGGGTATGCGCAAAGGTATTCAGGACGGCAAGATTAAGGCTGTGGAAGGTTCCTGAACGGCGATCATTAATGCTCTCCGTGCGGGGGCTTATGGGATTCCGTTCATGGGTGTAGGAGGTTTGTGGGGTAGTGATTTGATCGCTCAGCGCCCGGAATTTTTCCAGGTGATGAAGAGTCCGTTCTCCGATGAGGAGGTTGTAACCGTTAAGGCGTTGCGCCCTGATTGGGCGATCATCCATGTTCAAGAAGCGGATCAGTATGGTAATGCCCGGATCCTCGGCTCGGAGTTTCAGGATGTGCTCCTGAGTCGGGCAGCTAAGAAAACAATCATTACCACGGAAAAACTAGTGGATACTCTCACCTTTCAGCAAGAACCAAAACAGACTTCTGTACCCTATTTCTTGGTCGAAGCTGTTGTTGTAGTGACGGAAGGAGCCAAACCGGGTATCTGCTATCCAAACTATAAGACGGTTGATGACAAAGGCATGAAGGCGTATGGTCAAGCCATCAAAGAAGGTAAGTTGAACGAGTACCTGACCCAAGTTACGGAAGGGAGGGGGTAAGATGAACTACGGAACAGCCGAAATGATGGTCGTTGCTTTGGCACGAGAAATTAAGCGCGGAGATCTTGTTTTCCACGGTTTAGCTTCGCCTGTGCCAATGACAGCGATGAAGCTGGCGAAAGCAGTAGGAACTGATTATACGTATATTAATATTACTGGCGGGGTTGACCCTGATTGGCATCAACCAGCGCTCATCGGTTCGACCCTTTCGGATAACTTGTATGAGGGCGGAGTGGCAGATTTTGGCCTAGATGAAATTTTTGATCTTGCTTGTACTGGTCGTGTCGATATTTCAATGTTAAGCTTGGTGCAAATTAGTCCGAGGGGCGAGATCAATATGTCTTTTGTAGGCGGAGAATACGATAAGCCTAAGGTGAGGTTGCCCGGAGGAGCTGGCAGTGCCACTTTAACACCAGTGACAAAGAAAACGTTGATTTGGAAGACCAAGCATGATCTTAAGTCGTTCGTTCCAGAAGTCACGTTCTGCACGGCTAAAGCTGATCCCACCAAACAGTTTAAAGTGATCACTAATCTATGCATATTTGTCTTGAAGAACGGGTTGTTAGAAATCGAAAGTATCCATCCCTATTCGAGTCTGGATGAAGTAAAGTCAAATACGGGATGGGAAATTACTCAAAGCGATCTACCCTTTACTGCCGCGCCAACGGAGGCGGAGTTGACTCTCATCGAAGAAATTGACCCCAACCGTATTCGTTTCGTTGAGTTCTAAGGCTTCTTTGTCATAATCGGCAGTTTCACGTTCCTCAAGAGTAATAGCTTCAGGATACCGCTTGCAAAACTGCAGTTAAACTAATGAAAGGCTAAAACGAAACTTTATTTTTCCTTGATATACACGAAAGTTAAAATTGTGTTAAATAAGTGTATTGACAGAAAGATCGCATTTATTTATTATATATTTATGTAAACCGGTTAACAAAACTGATTTCTAAACTACCAAAACTAATTGAAAGGAGTTGGGGTAAATATCAAGCAAACGAAAACGACTATCGATGAAGTTGCTAGATTAGCAGAAGTGTCAAAGACAACGATCTCCCGCTATTTAAACGGTCAATATGAATTTATGTCTGAGAAAACACGTAAGCGAATAGAAGAAGTTATAGATACTTTAGATTATCGGCCAAACAATTTGGCCAGAGGTTTAAAATCGAATAAAAGTGGACTTATTGGAACAATTATTTCGGATATTACGAATCCTTTTTCTTCTATTGTGCTCAAGGGTATTGGCGACTTTTGCCAAAAAAAAGGCTATCAAATAATTATTGCCAATACAGATAACGATCCTAAACTTGAAAAAAAATATATTCAATCGCTTATAGATAATCGGGTAGAAGGTTTGATAGTCAACTGCACCGGAGAAAACACAGAATATTTGCTATCTCTTCAAGAACAGGGATTACCTATTGTTTTGGCGGACCGGGCTCTTAAAGAATTGAAGTTTGATACCGTAACGAGTAATAACTTTGAGATGACGACGCAGACAGTTCAATATCTGTTTGAGACAGGTTTCGAACGCGTCGCGTTTTTCACAGAGGAGATTGATTGGAGCAGTTCTCGTTATATCCGGCGAGACGCATTTTTAAAGGTTAGCGAACTCTTTAAAAAAATTGATGCTCAGGACCTGGTTTATGTAGTAGATAATAGTAACCCACAATCAATTGTTGATGCTTTACAACGCTTTCACTCCGAAGGGGTAAGTCAAAAGCAGGCAATTATGGCCGTAAACGGGGTAACGCTGCTCAACGTTCTGCAGGGAATTCGCAAGTTGGATCTGAGTATTCCGAATGATTTGGGAGTTTGCGGTTACGATGATTGGGGTTGGGCCACATTAATTCCTCCTGGGATAACGGCGATTTCTCAGCCTTCCTACATGATCGGAGTCGAAAGTGCTAAAATGTTGATCGGCAGAATCGGCAAGAAACGAAGGGCAACGCCAAAATTGGTGGAATTACCATCGGAGTTAATTATTCGCGGATCAACGAGCATTTAAAAATGCCCAACAATAAGTAAGGGGGTTTCTAGCGATTTTAGAAACCGATTCACAAAACCGTTACCTAAAGATCTTAGGCATTGCGAAGAGCTACTGCGGATGAGGTCTTTAAACTTGGACACAATAATGAAAAATTTAGGAGGAAAGATGAATGAAAAAGAAAGTCTCTAGAAGATTAGCAGTTGTAGGGTTGGCTGTTGCAGTTATGTTAGGAGTTACCGCTTGTGGTACTAGTAATCCAGGCACAGGTAGCACTGGATCTTCAAGTGCAGCCCCAGTTACCTTGCGTTTAGCGGATATTCAACCGGCGGATTATCCAACGGTTGTTGGGGACAAAAAATTTGCTGATCTTGTTAAGCAACGGAGCAATGGTCGAATCACAGTTTCTGTTTATCCCAATGCACAGCTAGGTGACGAGAATACCGTAGCTGAACAGATTCAATTAGGAGCGATCGATTTTGCGCGTATCAATGCTTCTCCGTTGTCAAGCTTTGATAAGCAACTTAACGTTTTAAACCTACCCTACCTTTTTAATTCGAGCCAACAGATGTGGAATGTACTCAATGGACCCATTGGAGATAAGCTTCTCAGTGGTATGAGTACGGCAAAGATGGTTGGTTTAACTTATTATGACTCAGGGGCTAGAAGTTTCTATAATACCAAGCATCCCGTCGTTCATCCTAGCGATTTAAAAGGCATGAAAATCCGGGTTCAGCAATCTCCAATGTATATTGATTTAGTTAAAGCACTGGGTGCTTCACCTACTCCGATGGCTTATGGAGATGTGTACGGCGCTCTGCAAACAGGAGTTATTGATGGAGCGGAAAACAACTGGCCTAGTTATTATTCCTCGAACCATTACCAAGTTGCCAAATATTTCACTGAAGATGATCATACCATGACACCTGAGATTCTTTTAGGTAGTCAGGCCTCTTGGAATAAGCTTTCACCGGCTGATCAAAAACTGATTATGCAAGCTGCTAAAGACTCCCAAGCGGCTGAGCGTCAATCTTGGACTCAACTCGAAGAGAAATCGAAAAAGGATATTGCCGCTCATGGTAATGTTGTAAGCCAAGTCGATGTTTCTGAATGGCAAAAAGCAGTTCAGCCACTTTATGATAAATACGGAAGTGAATATAAGGATATCATTACTCAAATCAGAGCCACAAAATAGTTAGTACGGGTGGCCAGTAAAACTGGCCATCCCTGTCTCTCATAGGTAATGAAAGAAAGGAGTCAGCCATGGCATCTATAAGAAAAACTATGCAGCAAGCCATCAACGGATTTGATAATGTGGTGGAAGCAATTGGCTCCTATATGATGGCTATCATGGTTATCATTGTTTTCTACCAAGTGTTTGCACGCTACATCTTGCGAAATACTCCAGCTTGGTCTGAAGAAATTGCTCTTTTATTTATGACCGCTTATGGCTTTCTAAGTATTGCGACTGGGATAGGTCGGCAGGTTCATCTAAGTATTACTGTTCTTTATGACCGTTTTCCGCCAAAGGGCCGTAGGGTTATGGATTGGTTGTCCAATGGTTTAAGTGTCTTGTTCGGACTGTTCCTGATGATCGAAGGATACAAGTTTACGGTGCTTACTTGGAGTTCACAGTTACCGGCTACCGGACTCCCCAATGGCGTCCAATATATGGTTATTCCCTTTACAGGTCTCGTCATAGTGGTTGATTGTTTGTTTGGTCCTTTTTTTCGTGAGGGGGGTAAGGTATGAGTACTGGCGTAGCCATTGCATTATTATTAGGAACCTTTCTGATATTGAGTTTTTTACACGTTCCAGTGGCCCTTAGTTTGGCAGTCTCGGCGGTGGTAACGGGTATCTATTTGGGTGTTCCCTTAGAAGTGGTTGGTCAACGTATGTTAAATGGGCTAAATTCTACCTCGATGATGGCAATCCCCTTATTTATTTTTGCTGGCGAAATAATGGGCGAGGGTGGAATTTCTGAACGGCTCATTAAACTTTCTAACTTATTGGTAGGGCGTTTTCGGGGTGGCTTAGCTATTGTAAATGTTTTATCAACCATGTTCTTTGGGGGAATTACAGGCTCGGCAGT
>JAJYAS010000271.1 GCA_021779415.1 Bacillota bacterium | reverse complement strand
AATGGTGCAAGCTCTGCATATCCCTTTTCGATCTGAGCACGCAAATGCTCTAATCGATCATCAATATCTAAATTATCCCGTTCCCGCACACAACGATCTCGCTGTTTCCCCAACCCACCATAAACATCCTCCAACGTCAGTGCTTCCTTATTTAAGGATTTTTGCCAGGAAGCTGTTAACACCACAGCCGACAACCGCGGGTAAAGAATGGGCATGACGAATCCGAACGTAGTAAAAACCTTCCCTAACTGAGCCCAGTAATTCAATTCCCCCGGCCCTGGAACATAGGCTAAAGTAGGAAATAGGTATTCCTGAACAACAGGACGAGTCACCACATTTGGGGAAAAGCGTTCTGGGCTTTGTTTTAACAAGATATTAAGGGTATCGAGATCCCACTGTTTCTCTTGACCCCTTAAATAAAACGTCTGCTCATTACGCATTATTGCCCGTCTCTCAGGTACGGAAAGAAAAAGGTTGACTTCTCCCCCGGTTGGCTGGATTTGAGGCCTAAACCCAAGGTCCACCCATTCTTTCGTCCGTTCCGTTAAAGCGTCGCGAACATCAACGTTCATCTTCAAAATCTCTTCATACATCGGGGCAGCAATCTGTTTGAATTCTGGTAACATCGGATCAAAGAAAATAAGTCCCCACTTTTGGACGAGCCACTGCAACGTTAGAGCAAACCACTGCGTCAAATTCTCCGCCTGTTCCACAAATCGCTTGCATTGCTTCAAAACTGATAATCTAAATTCGCCGCCAGGCATGCCTTCCATAAGTTGAGCTTCAATCGTTTCCCAAGCAGGAACCGGTTGATTACCGACAGATTCCCCTCCCCCGTCTCCTGAAAGACGACAAGCGGCAGGTTTTCCTTCCGAATCAAGAATATAGGTCGTCTGAATTTCTAACCAATCATGGTCTTCACTGGCAATCCAAAAAACCGGCACAACCGGACGACCAAGCTTTTCACGCTGCTCTCGAGCCAAGCGAATGGTCGTCATCGCTTTATATAACGTATACAACGGTCCGGTCAAAATTCCTGCTTGCTGGCCCGTGATGACCACAAGAGTTTCTTTTTGTCTTAGCTCTTCAATCATCTGTTGGGTTTGAGCACTCGCCCCTAACTGCGTGTGATACGTTCTTAACGTATCCGCCAAACCTTCTCTGGAATAATCCCTAGTATCCAAATACGCAGCGCGTCGTGCAAAACTTTCTTGAATCTTAGGGTTTCCACTCGGAAAAAATAAAGCTACTTGTTCAAAACAAGTAGCCATGGTTTGCATTGGATCCTTCATATCTATCCCCCCGCTACCTTTCCAGTACAGTGGGTATTTTATCATGCGTGACTGAAAACCGCAATTCTTCCTGATTCGCCATTTTTCACTCGACCAATGATTGCAGCTGCCGGGGCCTTGACCACATTTAACTGGCTAATTAGCAAATCAACACGTTCCTCTGGCACGGCCAACAGTAACCCTCCCGAAGTGATCGCATCACAGAGCACAATTCGCAACTCCTCAGTGACGTCTGGCGCAAAGTCCACCTTATCCGCGAGATGACGACGGTTGGCTTGCGACCCTCCCGGAATCGCCTTTTGCTGAATACAATCCCACACACTATTCAAAACTGGCACGGCTCCTGCATACACTTCTGCGTCACACCCACTTGCTTCAAGCATTTCATGCAAATGCCCCAAAAGCCCGAAGCCTGTCACATCCGTTGCCGCATGGACCCCCACCTCGATCGCTGCTTCAGCCGCTCCCTTATTGAGTGTAGCCATAACCTGAATAACTTCAGCTTCTGCTTCCGTTGAAACAATTCCCCGTTTAATCCCGGTCGTAATGATTCCCACCCCCAATGGCTTGGTGAGAACTAAGACATCCCCCGGTTCTGCTTTAGCGTTCGAAAGAACATGGTCTGGGTGCACAACTCCTGTGACTGACAGCCCATATTTAGGCTCAGGATCATCAATCGAGTGTCCTCCAACAAGGACCGCACCAGCTTCCCGAATCTTCTCACTCCCACCTTGCAGAATCTTGGCCAAAACATCCATTTTTAACTTCCCGACTGGAAAGGAAACTAAATTCATCGCAGTCAGTGGCTTGCCACCCATCGCGTAAATATCACTTAAAGCGTTAGCCGCTGCAATCTGCCCAAATGCATAGGGGTCATCCACCACCGGGGTAAAAAAGTCAACGCTTTGGACGATAGCCTGCTCTTCATTTAAACGGTAAACACCCGCATCATCTGAAGTTTCCATTCCGACTAAAAGATTAGTATTCTCTTGGTTTGGAGGTAAACAGCGCAAAACTTGCGCCAGGTCCGCAGGACCTATCTTACATCCTCAGCCCGCTTTCGTGGATAACTGAGTCAACCGAACTTTGTCTTGAACATTATTTTGCGTCATATTAAGATCCATCATCCTACCACCCACTGTTTAAGTATTACTAATCTATGAACCTAATGCATCATTCTTTTATTATAATCTTATTATCTAAAACGTCAAGTTGAGGTGAGAGGGGAAACTACCCGTCCCACTCTTCTAAACGCTGAACAATCTCCTCACGATCCCCACTCAGTAGAGTGCGGACATCAACGATCACCCAATCTTTATGAATCCGCGCCAGAATCGCCACTGGGCCTAGGCGCAAAAAGGATTCTAGTTCTACGACGCTTCCTTGCTTAGGACGAATCGCGCACACCCAGGTTGGAAGGTCAACTGTAGGCCATGCGCCACCACCTACCTGAGAAACATCCTCCTTTAGTTCAACTTCAATAGCTGAATTTGACTGAAGCACTGTCACCATCTCAGACGCTGCTACTTTTAGTGTTTCCAGTGGATAGGAAAGCATCCTCCAGACAGGTATATCTTCAATTCCTCCACTTTCATATAAACGAAGAGTCCCTTCAAGAGCGGCTAAGGTCAGTTTATCAATTCTCAAAGCTCGGGTCAGTTGATTTGCCCTTAAACGTTCGATATAAACCTTTTTGCCTACAATAATCCCAGCCTGTGGGCCACCAAGCAATTTATCTCCACTAAAGGAAACAAGCGAAATTCCTGCTTTCACAGTTTGTTGAATGGTCGGTTCGAGTGGAAACCCAAGACTTGTCCCATCATAAAAACTTCCACTCCCTAAGTCCTCCATGACGGGCAGACCTCGTTTTTCCCCCAGTTCCGCCAACTCAGCCCCTGAAACAGAATGCGTAAATCCTTCAACTCGGTAATTACTCGTATGTACTTTTAATAACAGAGCCGTTTCAGGGCCGATGGCAGCTTCATAATCCCTGAGCCAAGTCTTATTTGTGGCTCCGACTTCGACAAGGCGGGCCCCACCGGCTTTCAAAACCTCAGGAATCCGAAAGGATCCCCCGACTTCAACTAGTTCGCCGCGTGAAACAACCACTTCTTTCCCTTGAGCAAACGTGTTCATCATCAAAAGAACCGCTGCAGCGTTATTATTAACCACCATTGCAGCTTCCGCTCCTGTCAGATGACAAAGAAGCGCTTCCACATGGACATAGCGCGAACCACGTTCCCCACTCGCGATATCTAACTCAAGGTTGCTGTACCTTTCAGCTTGTTCGGCAACAAAACGTGAGACCTCTGGCGCAAGCAAAGCCCTCCCGCAATTCGTATGTAAGACAACCCCGGTAGCATTAATAACCCGTCGCAGACTAGTTTCAGAGTGTGTCAGATCCTTCAAAAGCTGGCTTTTTAGCCACTGCCAAAGAGAAGATTCGAACTCGTCCAATAAACCTGAACTATTTTCGCTCATAATTTCCCTAGCTTTTTGTAGAACCTGTCGAACGCTCTGAGTCAAGCGAGACAACTGCCTCTCATTCGTCAAAAACGGACCGAATTCCGCCTCATCCTTTAGCCTAGAAATCACTTCGTGAACGGCCGGAAGTACCCGTAATCGCCTTTGTTTCTCTTGATCCATCGATTCTCACTCCTTATGGGCCACAACGATTATCGACCAATTTTCCATAATCCGGCCCGCACGCTTTTTAGGATTTCGACATCCCATTTGGCATATGATAACTGCATAAGTTAGCTTGAGGAGGTATTCGATGTCCAGCTTCAGCCCAATTCTCCCCATAAATGAACCAGCTCATCAAGCTGTTATTATTCCCTTTGATAGGCTCTCCAAAACAAAGGGACAGTTCCAACCTTGCATCTTTTGCGGTAAAACAATAAAGATTCATAAGTTTAAAGGTAAGACGGTGTGCATTCACTGCCTACACCAAATTCCAGCTATTTTTTCCTTTGGATAAGATTTAAGGGGGACGCACCATAGAAAAAGGGAAGCAAACGCTTCCCTTTTCTTGTTCCTTCTTCTCCCTTTTAGCTGTGTGAAGGCTTATTGAAAGAAGCATTAAGCGTTTGCACAGCCTTCACTGAAATAATGTTTTTCCCATGTTCAGACAAGAAGGCTCCGGTTGCGGCAACAATTTCTCCGTATTCGTCTAGAATTGCCTCTGCCAAAATCCTCTTTTTGCCCGTCCCCATACGGCTTAGGACAAGATAATACTCTCCTTCGAACTCAAAGAGACCTGAGCGCAGCTGGTTAAATTCAGGTAACCGCCCAACCGCAGAAATCACATCTTCAAAATCAGCAAACACATAAACTGATTCTAGCGCACGCCCTTTAGAGGTCTTGCGAACCGGCTTCTCTTTAACAGAACCCTCAACAAATTCTTCCTGTTTCATGATCGTGATGACAAATTCGTCATTTGATGCCACGGTTGCCTGAATCCAAAACGGTTGATCTAAATTAAATTCGACTTCTTCACGTGCCTGCGCGATGAGTTCCCAAAACAATTGCTCCGTCTTTGCTGATCGCTGAAATAGATCAGCCATCGTAATATCCCTGTCAGTTAATTCTGTCAAAGAGATAAAGATGCGGATGGTGTGCTCGTTAACTTTTTGAACACGCATAATCCCACTCTCCTTTCCGCATCAAGTTCTTACCCTATCTTATTCTAGTTATAGCATATTAAGCAATCAGTATTTCTGTTAAATTTGGATATTTAAGCCTTATTTGTTGTCCAACCTGAATAAGCACTCCTTCTTTACTAGTTTAATAGAATTTTCATTCTAACGCAAACTTCCCACAAGCTCACAACTCACGACTTCTAGTCGAGATGGGAGAAACATAAGTTTAACCTGATCTTCTACTTTTAGGTGCTCATAAACGTTTTGGTCGATGTAAAACTGTTTTTGTTCTGTGCCATTTCGAACATCTAAAAGATAGAACCTTGATTCGGAATCATAGGTTTTTCCTTGAACCGTCCCTTGCATATAACCCGGTTGAGACAACCAATCTGGTTGGGAAAAAAATAATAAATCAGTATAAATTGCTAATACCGCAACCCAAATTAGAGTTGTCCCTGCTAGCAACAAAAAACCCCAAGCATCTCGAGCATTACGCCACGTGCCAACAAATTTCCAACCCAGCCGCAAGAGCACGACTCCCCATATCAAAAGGAGCACGATCAGATTAGGCCAAGTCGTGCTCCATAGATAATAATAGTAACCTACCATTTTTTACCTCTTATATTTACTCCGCTTTAGCAATTTGTTCTTTGCTGGCACCG
>JAJYAS010000270.1 GCA_021779415.1 Bacillota bacterium | reverse complement strand
AAAAGCAAGGGTATTTCATAACTGATCATTTGAGCAACAGCCCGCATACCACCAAGTAAAGAGTATTTATTATTGGATCCCCATGCTGCCATTAAAAAGGCCAGTGTTGAAATAGCGGAGATCGCTAGAAAATAAAAAATTCCTAAATCGAGATCAATGGGTGCCATTCCCTTTCCATAAGGGATAACAGCTAAAGTCATCATCGGAAGCGAGAAAATAATCATTGGCGCAACTTTAAAGATGAACTTATCAGCGCCCGCTGGTGTAACATCTTCTTTCCCCATGAGTTTCAAGGCGTCTGCTATAGTCTGGAACCATCCGCGCGGACCAAGACGATTAGGGCCTGTCCTTTGTGACGTCCAACCTGCTATTTTACGTTCAAGTAAAATCAAAATCAGAGCAGCCAGCACAATAATGACAACCACGACGATAAAATTAATTACATCCATGGTGAAATTAGCCCAAACTGATTGGGGATCCGCAAAAAGACTACGGATGGCATGTGCAATAATCAAAAACAGATTATTTAATGTCTCCATCTTATTCTCCCCTCATTGGAATTTACTACTTATCGACTTCGCCCAATACAGCGTCTAACGTTGCAAAAATCGCGATAACATCTTGGATTTTCCATCCCAGAGCCACAATTGGGAGCATCTGAATGTTAATGAATGTGCCTGGGCGGATGCGAACCCGCGACGGTTTCGTCGTTCCATCACTCACGATATAGAATCCCAATTCCCCTTTGGGGTTTTCTACGCGATGATACACTTCACCAACCGGAGGTTTGATAACTTTAGGTACCTTGGCCATAATCGGTCCTTCTGGAATATCCCGTATTGCTTGCTTGATGATTTTAATACTTTCAACCATCTCATCCATTCGGATTAAAGTACGGTCATAACTGTCGCACCCCGTGCGAACCGGAACCTTGAAGTCAAATCGGTCGTAGATACTATAGGGTTCCGCTTTACGCACGTCATAATTCACGCCTGACGCCCGTAAGACTGGACCTGTGATCGAGAGATTTTCCGCGAGTTCCTTAGGTAAAATACCGATGTTTTTCAATCGACCTTGGGTAATCTCATTCCCTAAAAAGACGCCGTAGTATTCTTCGAGCATCTCGGGGGTATCATCAAGGAACGCTTTAAGAGCGGGCCAAAACTCTGCTGGTGGCTCTGCGCTCAATCCCCCTATGCGCATGATGTTAACAGTCAAGCGACTTCCAGCCGTCATCTCAAACATATCTAAAATACGTTCGCGGTCACGGAAAGCATAAGACCATGCCGTCCACCCCGCAATATCGAGCGCTGTACTCGCTATCATAACCTGATGGCTAGCAATCCGAGCAAGTTCTCCGAAAATGACCCGAAGGTATTCTGCCCGCTCAGGAATTTCAACCCCCATGAGTTTCTCTACCGTTTGAACATAGGCCCAATTGTTATGTGGAGAAGCTAGGTAATCCAAACGATCCGTATACGGGATAAACTGTGAATAAGTTCGGCTTTCCGCTAGCTTTTCCATTCCTCGATGGAGATAGCCTAGTTTCGGTTCAATTTTTGTAACGGTTTCACCCTCTAGATGGACCACCATACGAAACACGCCGTGCATACTCGGGTGCTGGGGGCCCATGTTCAAGACGAGTTCTTGTGTATTTTCAACAGCCATGGTTTTCCCCCCTATTCCCCTTCTGAGCGTTGGCGAACGACGTTGCGAACCTCAATCGGTTCGGTCACATAATCCTTGCGTAACGGATAACCTTCAAAATCATCCCATAGGTAAATCCGTTTTAGATTGGGATGCCCTTTAAATATAATTCCGAACATATCATAAGCTTCACGCTCAAGATAGTTTGCTCCTTGCCAGATCCGAGTGACTGAATCGATCACCGGATTTTCGCGTTCCACGATCGCCTTCACGCGTAACCGCTGTGGGCCGCGGAGGCTTGACAATTGATAGACCACTTCCAGATGATCGACAAGGTCTAAGCCACATAAGTCGTGTAGAAAGTCACATGGTAGATCTGTGAAGTTTTTAGCCCCATTTAAAGTTTCGATAATATAAGGTGCCTTAACTTTTAAAATAAGTGCTCCTACACTCTCTTCTACCTCGCCATTGACCCTGACTGCAAGCTCTTCAACTCGTTGTCTTAAAACGTTATTTTCCATTTCTCATTAACCTCACCTTAGCGGGATTGGAAACCTTATACTGAAGTTGTAAAAGTCCATACAGCAATGATTCCGGACGCGGAGGACAGCCAGGGATATAAACATCCACTGGAACAATCTTATCGACACCAGCCATCATAGCATAGGAATCTACAAAAGGTCCCCCTGCGTTAGCACAACTTCCCATCGCAATAACCCATTTTGGTTCAGGCATTTGGTCATAAATACGGCGCAACAGTGGTGCCATCTTACGAGTACAAGTTCCGGCCACAATCATAACATCAGCCTGACGAGGGGAAGCACGAAAAACCTCCCAGCCAAATCTTGAAATGTCATAACGAGGTCCGCCCGTAGCCATCATTTCAATGGCGCAACAAGCTAACCCAAACGTGACTGGCCAAAAGGAATGCCCGCGAGCCCAGTTTAGGAGTTTATCCATGTTGGTAACCAGAACGTTTTTTTCCATTAGCGCTTCGTCCTCACGAAGCTGTTTTTCTAAGGCTACATCCACTCTAAAGCACCTTCCTTCCAAGCATACCAGAAGCCGACCAAGAGAATGAGAATAAAGACGAACATTTCCACGAAGGCAAATGTCCCCAGCTTTTGGAACGTTAGCGCCCACGGATATAAGAACACTGTTTCAACATCGAAGGCGGCAAATACTAAGGCATACATGAAATAATTACTTTTGAATCCAAGCCAGGTCCGTCCAATGGTCTCATTTCCACACTCATAAGTCGTTAGCTTTTCTTTGTTCGGCTTCTTGGGTGCTAATAACTTTGGCACGATCATCATAATGATCGAGACAGCCATTGCCCCAACGAGAAACACTCCTACTCCAGCAAAATTATTGTCTCCCATGCTCCCAACCTCCTTTCCCTAAAATCCCCAGGCTTATCTATAAACCAAATTTACGATCCAGGCCCCTAAGAGCTGGTCCATGAATTCGGCCTACTGCGGCGTTATCTACCAAGCGTTAAATAACGGATGCCCCTTGTTTCACCGGGGCAAAGCTCCTGCGATGAAGAGGGCATGGTCCTAAACGCCGCAAAACCTTCATATGTTCACTCGTGCCATATCCTTTGTTTTTGGAAAATGTATATTCTGGATAAAGGATATCTAGTTCCACCATCAAACGGTCGCGAGTCACTTTAGCCAAGATCGAAGCTGCTGCGATGGTGGCACTCAAACGATCCCCTCCTACTAAAGGGAGCTGTGGCAGATTTACAGTTGGAAGTTCCACCGCGTCAATCATTAGATAATGTGGACGAACTGTCAATCCCTCAATCGCGCGCTTCATGGCCAACTTCGTCGCTTGTAAAATGTTCAAAGCGTCGATCTCGGCCGGTTCAGCACTTCCTAGTGCATAATCAATTGCTTGGTCTTGAATCTGAGTGTAAAGTTTTTCTCGTTTGCTCTCCGTCAACATTTTAGAATCATTAAGACCGGGTAAATCAAATACTGCTGGTAGAATGCAGGCAGCAGCGACAACTGGTCCAGCCAAGGGGCCACGCCCTGCCTCGTCAATCCCTGCTAGTAACAGGAATCCCTTGTTCCAGAGTTTCTTCTCTTCCACCAGCAGCAGCTGGATACGGGCCTGTTCCAGAACTTGTGCCTGTTGATCTTTGACAAGACGCACAGCAAGGCGCTGAACCCCTTGACGCGGGTCATTTTGGCACGCAGAAAGCATTTGAGGGGAAGGATCGTTATACAGTGCTTGTTCAACTTCCCTCACATTCATCTGGGATAACGGTTGCACACTTTTCTCCTCTTCTCTCCCTATTCTGTGTTCGACATAGGATACGGATTTCCTTTTCTAGCGTATTAAGTTTAACTATACAGAATTAACAAAGCATTATAATTATAGCTCTGCCTAGAACATTACTTAGGGACATAATCCATAGTTATTGGACCAAGTTGCCCCATGCGAAGTTCACGCAAGAAAATTTGAGCCGCTTTTAACGTATCGACACGTCCTCCGTGAATCAAGCATCCCCGCTTTCGTCCCAAACTATCCAACGTGACCTCTAAATCCGAACCCTGATAACGTTCTAAGGCCTTAGGGGAATGCAACTTAAGCCAGTCCATAATCCAAGTTGATAATTCTTCAATATCAAACACATCATCTTTTATCGCCCCAAGTGCTGCCAACTTTCGTCCCACATCAATCTCATCAAATTTAGGCCACAACATTCCTGGAGTATCCAAAAGTTCCACTCGATCATGAATCCGGACCCATTGATTTCCTCGGGTCACTCCCGGTTTATTACCCACTTTAGCTTGCGCTCCGCCCGTCAATTGATTAATCAAGGACGATTTCCCAATGTTTGGGATACCAACAATCATGGCCTTTATCATCTGCTGACGAATTCCTTTTTCAGCCTGCCTTGTTTGTTTAGCCAGAACCATGCGTTCTAGTTCCGGTACAATCTGTTTAATCCCTACCCCAGTGGTTGCACTAACTGCATAGACCGGAGTTGTCTTTCTCAGATAAGTAAGCCATTGAGACGTCCAAAGGGGATCTGCCAAGTCTGCTTTATTCAGCAGCACTAATCTTGGTTTATTGCCAAGGAGATTAAGAAGCATTGGATTCCGGCTACTAACCGGAATTCGAGCATCAACAAGTTCTAACACAACATCTACCCATTTAATTTGTTCCGTCAAGAGACGTCTTGCTTTAGCCATATGCCCCGGAAACCATTGTATTGTCATGAAAATCCCACTTTACCCTTCTAAAATAGAAATCGCCAAATCCTTCTGGATTTAAAAGAACCTAAATCGTTGAAAGGGGTAGTATACCAACCACGCCTTCCCCAAAAGGTAACTTTTGGGGAGAAGACCCCATTCACGTGAATCCTCACTCTCACGTCGATTATCCCCCAAGACGAACACCTTCCCCACTGGAACGACTTCTGGGCCGTAAGGAGGGTAGTCCCCTTGTTTTACATAGGGTTCCTGAATCACACTTCCATTTACAAACACTTGATTGTCGCGAAGCTCAACCTTTTCGCCCTCAGCGGCAATAACTCGCTTAACGAACGTCCGCTTGGTATCCTTGGGAAAAGCAAATACAACAACATCCCCTCGGGTTGGAGCCCAAAGGCGATACGCAAGGCGATTGACGAGAATGCGGTCTCCTGGAACCATTCCTGGCTCCATGGAAGGCGATGGAATCAGATAGGGTTGAAATACACCCCATCGCAATAATCCACCGATTACTAACACTATACCAATTATACCCAAAACCCATTTTTTTTTCGATCTCTTCAGTTCCATTATTTCGCTCCCCTCTTGCACTACTCTTTTAGTATGAACAAGATTCATGGGAGCATACACAAAAGGTGGATTAATTGATCAGAACAGCCCTTTAACCCGAAGATTCAAAATTTTCAATTCGTCTGTGGCATGACGCAACGGCATGGAATTCTGACTGGTAAAAAAAAAGAGCCA
>JAJYAS010000269.1 GCA_021779415.1 Bacillota bacterium | reverse complement strand
AACATCTTCTGGCCTTCCTATATGGCCGAGCGGAATACCACGCAAGATTTCACTTTTGGCCTCTTCTGGTAAGGTTTCCGTCATATCGGTGGAAATATACCCCGGAGCGACTACATTAACTCGAACTCCGCGAGATGCGAATTCCTTAGCAACGGACTTTGAGAACCCGATCACCCCGGCTTTTGCTGCAGCATAATTGGCTTGTCCCGCATTTCCGGAAAGACCCACGACTGAAGAGATATTAACTATAACTCCTGACCGTTGTTTGAGCATTCCTTTGCTCACCGCTTTGGTGCAGAGAAAAACTCCTTTGAGATTTGTGTCCAAGACTGCATCCCAATCTGTTTCTTTCATGCGAAGCAACAACGTATCCCTAGTAATTCCGGCATTGTTAACGAGAATGTTGATCTTCCCATAATGGTCTAAGGTAGTTTGTATTAGGCGTTTGACATCAGCTTCTTGGCTCACATCTGCTTGAACGGCCAAACTTTCTCCGCCCGCTTGACGAATCAATTCCACGGTTTCCTCAGCTTTATCGGACCGACCTGCATAATTGACGACAACTTTTGCACCCACTGACGCCAGTTCTAGAGCTATGGAGCGCCCAATCCCTCGCCCACTTCCCGTAACAATCGCTACGCTATCATTCAGCACCATTTTAACGACTCTCCTTCAAATATGCAAGTGACTTTTCTAAGGACCCCTTATCCTCGACGCGGAGGAGATTGACACTAGGGGCAATTTTTTTGACGAGACCAGTCAGGACTTTACCTGGGCCACACTCAATAAAGGTATCAACACCTGAGTTTATCAAATGTCGGACAGATTGCTCCCAAAGGACAGCACCACTGACTTGCTTCACCAACGTACTGACCGTACGATCCTGAGAAATTACCTCCCTGGCATCAATGTTTGCAATAACAGGACAACGCGGGATTTGCCAGGGTACTAGCTCCAAAATCGGCCGTAATTCTTCTCCCACGTGCTCCATTAGGCCAGAGTGAAATGGCCCGCTTACCATAAGCGGTATAGCACGTTTTGCTCCCATTTCCTTCACCACCTCTATGGCATAGGCTATGGCCTTCACTTCCCCGGAGATAACCACTTGTCCTGGACAATTATAATTTGCCGGAGCAACCATACCGAGCTCCGAGGCACGATGGCAAGCCTCTTCCACTTGATCAGCAGAGAGCCCTAGGATTGCTGCCATCCCCCCCTCCCCTCTCGGAACAGCGGCTTGCATGAGTTCTCCGCGTGTTCTTACGACGCGAAGTGCCTCAGCCAAGTTCAGACTTCCAGCTGCTACGTGGGCGGAATACTCGCCGAGACTGTGCCCTGCGACATAATCCGGCTCAATCCCCGCCTCTCGAAGTTGCTGCCAAGCTGCCACACTGACTAATAAAATCGCTGGTTGCGTGTTAGCCGTCAATTGAAGTTCTTCATCAGGCCCTTCCTCTAGTAAGGAAATAAATTCACTTCCCAGAACCCCGCGTGCTATCTCCTGAGCGTCCTGTCCTTTGGGAGTCTGAAAAAGTTCTTTTCCCATTCCGACATACTGAGACCCTTGGCCCGGGAAAATAAAGGCAATTTTTCCCAAATTTAGGCCCTCCCTTCTCCAAACCGAACAGTCAGTCGCTCATATTCCCGCTCTGCGCTTTGCATAATATCCTGAATGATATGGGCCGCTGGTTCTATTCGGGTTACTGCACCAGCAATTTGTCCTGCCATGATTGAACCATTCTCTACATCGCCCTCCACCATGGCTGAGCGTAATTTTCCGACGCCCAGTTTTTCAAGTTCCTCTGCTGCCATTCCTTCTTTTTCATATTGCTCAATATCACGAGTAAAGTGATTGTCTAAGCAACGCACGGGATGACCCGTGGAACGACCTGTAATGACCGTAGCACGATCTTTTGCTTTAATAATCTTTTCCTTGATAAGGTGGGAAATCGTACATTCTTCCGCACACATGAAGCGAGTCCCCATTTGTACTCCCTCTGCTCCAAGGGCTAAAGCCGCCACTAAACCTCTCCCATCTACGATACCTCCGGCTGCAATGACTGGTATTTTAACAGCATCCGCGACTTGCTGAACTAGGGGGAAGGTTCCGATTTCCCCGATATGCCCACCAGACTCCATTCCTTCGGCAATGAGTGCATCAACTCCAGCCTTTTCCAGCCGTTTGGCTAAGGCGACAGAGGCAACCACCGGAATCACTTTCGTCCCAACTTCTTTGAGCATGGGTACGTATTTTCCAGGGTTTCCCGCCCCTGTCGTAATCACTGGAACACGTTCCTCCAGAATGACCTTCATAACGTCGTCCACAAACGGGGACATCAGCATGACATTAACCCCATACGGCTTCTTCGTAATTGCTTTAACCTTATGAATTTCCTGACGCAACCAGTCCGCAGGGGCATGTCCCGAGCCTATAATCCCTAATCCCCCGCTTTCAGAGACCGCGGCAGCCAATTCCCCTGTCGCTACCCAAGCCATACCTCCTTGAAAAATGGGGTACTCAATCCCAATGAGCTCGCAAATCTTTGTTTTAATCATACAGTTATGCCTACTTTCGTCCATTTCAAAACACAAGCTCCCCAGGTTAGACCTGTACCAAATCCCACCATAACAACAATGTCTCCTTCTGCAACGCGTCCCGCTTTGACCGCCTCATCTAAAGCCACCGGAATAGACGCTGCTGACATATTTCCATACTTATCTAAATTAACGACCACTTTATCTGGAGAAATCCCTAGGCGTTTAACCGCTGCATCTACAATTCTAATATTGGCTTGATGGGGGACCAGAAGATTCACATCCTCTTTACTTAAACCAGCTTTCTCAATAACCTTAAGCGAGGCGTCCCCCATAATCCGAACTGCGAATTTATAAACTTCTTTTCCTTCCATCTGAATGGTATGGAGGTTCTTTTCGACTGTTTCAAAACTTGCCGGACATTGCGACCCCCCAGCCGGTTGAGTTAGCAACTTACCACCTGAACCATCTGAACCTAATTCAAAACTCAAAAAGCCAAATCCTTCTTCCACGGGTTGCAAAACTGCCGCCCCAGCACCATCACCGAAAAGGATACACGTGGAGCGATCTTCCCAGTTAAGCACTTTGCTTAAGGTTTCCCCCCCAATAACGAGCACCGTTTTGTACATTCCTGAAGCAATAAACTGACTTGCGGTCGCAACCCCATAGATAAATCCTGTGCATCCCGCCTCAAGATCAAAAGCCGCTGCATTTTTTGCTCCTAATCGATCGGCAACGAGACAGGCTGTGGCAGGAAAGGCATAGTCTGGGGTTATCGTCGCTACAACCACGAGGTCAACCTCTTCAGGAGCAATTTGAGCATCTTCTAAAGCCCGTACACCCGCTTGGTAACATAGTTCGGAGACAGGCATCTCTTTCGGGGCAATATGGCGCTCTCTGATCCCTGTACGTGATAGGATCCATTCATCATTTGTGTCCACAATCTTTTCTAAATCAGCATTCGTTAAAATGTTTTCAGGGACATATGACCCTAGCCCCCTAATTCCCACACTTCGCACACTTCGCATAGTCATCTGTCCTCTTTTCTCTTTCTAAACATCAGACTTACTTAGGGAGATCTTCCCGTATCTGCTCAATTAATTGGATTTGCACACATTCTTGGGCCACTCGGATCGCATTGAGAATCGCCTTGGCATTCGAACTGCCATGACAGATAATGCTAATCCCATTGACACCAAGCAAAGGGGCCCCGCCGTACTCCGCATAATCCATCATCTGAGCGATTTCTTTTAAACCTGGTTTCACAGCCAGCGCACCTAGCTTACGAACCGTAGTTGAAGTAATTTTTTCCTTAATCTGCTGAAACAATACTCCTGCTAGGCCTTCTGCTGTTTTAAGCAATATATTTCCAACGAAACCTTCGCAAACGACCACATCTGCACGTCCATAGGGCACATCTCGCCCCTCAACATTCCCAATAAAATTCAGCTGAGCTCCCTTTAGTAAGCCATAAGCTTTCTGGGTCAAGTCATTCCCTTTTCCCTCTTCGCTTCCTACATTGAGAAGACCAACGCGCGGTTTTGGAATCTTTAGGATTTTTTCGGCATAGATGCTGCCCATAAGCGCATATTGACTAAGTTGCTCAGGCGTCGCGTCCATATTAGCACCAACATCGAGAATAAGTTTCCCGCCCTCTGGTGTCGGAAGAATTGTGGCAATGGCTGGTCGCTCAATTCCCTTAATACGGCCCAAGCCCAAAAGCGCAGAAGCCATTTGTGCTCCGGTGCTTCCCGCGCTCACAACGGCATCCGCCTCCCCCAGCTTCACCAAGCGAGTAGCAACGACAATCGAGGAATCCTTCTTCTTGCGTACAGCATTGGCCGGATGCTCATCCATTGCAATGACTTCAGTCGCTTCATAGAGGGATATGTTCTTTGGTTTCGCGCCAGCAAGAAACGGTAAAATCCGCTCTTTTTGGCCCACTAGAATAAGCTGAACTTCGGGATTTTTTTCTGCAGCTATCAACACCCCCTTGATTATCTCCTCTGGGGCATGATCGCCACCCATGGCGTCCACTGCAATTCTCATCTACTTCATCTCCGTTCCATTCCTCACAAGAGCTCTTCCCTTGCAAAGAGAATCCAAAGCCCCTGGAACACTTCCTCCGAATTAACGGTTACTGCTATTTGAACCCAATATTTATCACGAGTTCGCTTGATTACTCTTCCTTCAGCAACGGCAACCTCACCTAACTGAACAGGCCGGATGAACTTCATATCGACACTCCCCGTCAAGGCCATAGGAGCATCCACTAAGGCAATGGCGAGAGAATTGGCCTGGGCAAAGAGATAATGCCCCCGGGCAACTCTGGCCTTGGCTAGGACCATACTCTCTTCAATCCTCAACTCAGAACGAGCTCTCTCTCCTATAACAAGTTCTCGCAACTCCCCGATCAATTCTTGGTCATCTAACGACTTTAACTCAAAATACGCATCTTGGGCAACCACCCTAGTTCTCTCCCGCAATTCTGGTATCCCTAGTTCTCCACGATCTAAACGTATCGTCGAGACACTCACCTTGAACCGCTCTGCTAGTTCTTCATCGGTAAAGAACGGATGCTTTGAAAGTGCTTCCTCCAATACTTTACGGCGTTCTTCTTTAGTATAACGAGCCATCACATTCACCATTTCTCACCCTGAATTTATTCACTCTGGTAAATACCGCATCGAACTTTATGACCTGGTCACAATTATAAACCATCCTGCTGAGCTTTTCAAGAAATAACCCTGTCGAAACAGAAGGAATTCCATATTTTGTCTGGAGATGGCGAAGTAGTACCTAAAACGCAAAAAAACAAAGAACTCTTTAAAAAGAGTTCTTTGTTTTTGCACTCTAAACCTTATGATTCCATTGCAATAACAACTTTGGAATTATAATACCCACAGCTAGGGCAGATATAATGCGGCATTTTCGGTTTATGGCATTGGGGGCATTCGATGTGGTTTGGTGCAGTAAGTTTCCACATAGCCCGACGCTTACGTACTCTTGCTTTTGATTGGCGATGTTGCGGAACACCCATAATTACACCCCCTTTAGGTTCACTAAACTTAATCAGTCATGAGAGACTGCCATTT
>JAJYAS010000268.1 GCA_021779415.1 Bacillota bacterium | reverse complement strand
ACCATGCAGCTTATGGGAGTTTACGATCGTAAGCTGGTGGAACCGCTTGCCCAAGTACTTTCCAACCTTGGCGTGGTGCGTGGCTTGGCGGTCAGCGGTAGTGACGGCATGGACGAGGTGACTCTCACTGGGGAAACTCATGTCTGCGAGATTCGCCATGGCGAACTAACGACCTACGATATCACTCCTGAACAGTTTGGATTCAGTCGCTGCAAGCTGCAGGATCTGGTGGGTGGCTCGCCTGAAGACAATGCCCAGATTACCCGGGACATCCTAAATGGCAAGGAAAAGGGAGCAAAACGCGATGTGGTAGTGCTCAATGCCGCAATGGCACTCTATCTTGGCATTGACAACTGCACCGTGGAGGACTGTCTTCAAAGAGCACAGGAACTGATTGACAGCGGAAAAGCTGCTGCCAAACTAGCTGAGTTCTCTAAACTAACCCATGAGGTGCAGCCATGATACTTGATACCCTAGCTGCTTCTGCCCGTACTAGGGTGGAACGGAACAAAGCGCAAATCCCGCTTGAACAACTCAAAAAAGTGGGCAGTCACCTCAGTTCTGAGACCGGCTTTCCTTTTGAAAAGGCGCTACTCAGACAGGATATCAATTTTATCTGCGAAGTTAAAAAAGCATCCCCTTCTAAAGGGCTGATCGCGCAAGATTTTCCCTATCTACAGATTGCCAAAGACTATGAGCAGGCTGGCGCCGCAGCGATCTCTGTGCTAACCGAGCCGGACTATTTTCTAGGCAGCGATGAATTTCTTTTTCAGATACAAAAAGAGGTTTCTGTTCCTGTCCTGCGCAAGGACTTTACAGTAGATGCCTATCAGATCTATGAGGCAAAAACAATTGGTGCATCTGCAGTCCTGCTTATCTGTGCCCTGCTGAACACACGGACCATCCGGGACTATATTTCAGTTTGTGACGAGCTTGGTCTGTCCGCGCTAGTGGAAGCTCATGACGAACGTGAAATCGAATCGGCTATTGTGGCAGGTGCGCGAATAATTGGGGTTAACAACCGCAATCTCAAGGATTTCACAGTGGATATCCACAATAGCTCGACACTTCGAAAACTCGTTCCGGCAAACATCCTCTTTGTAGCGGAAAGCGGCATTCAAACACCAGCAGACATTGACTTGCTGCGTCAGGCGAATGTCAATGGCGTGCTGATCGGGGAAGCTCTGATGCGCAGTCCAGACAAGAGAAAAATGCTCGAAGAACTGCGGAGGGGAGCCCGATGACCAAAATCAAACTCTGTGGGCTAACAAGGGAAGAAGACATCGCAGCCGTCAACTGCTGGCAGCCAGACTATATTGGTTTTGTGTTTGCTAACAGCCGCCGGAGGGTGACGCCAGAACAAGCGCGCCATCTCAAAGACGGGTTAGATCCCCATATTAAGGCAGTGGGTGTTTTCACCAATGAACCAGTCTCCTTTATTATCGAACTCTGTGAGACGGGAGTCATCGATGTAATACAGCTTCACGGCGATGAAACCGAAGAGTATATCCTGGCGCTCAAACAAAAAACTGTGTGCTCTGTGATCAAAGCGGTACGAGTGCAGAGTACGGAACAGCTTCTGCAGGCAGAGAAGCTGTCCTGCGACCAGCTTTTGCTGGACACCTACCAGAAAGAACAGTACGGTGGTAGTGGAAAGACCTTCGACCGTGCGTTGATTCCCACACTGCATAAACCTTTTTTTCTGGCTGGCGGATTGGAATGTAGCAACATCGCACGGGCAGTCAGGGAGTGTCATCCCTTCGGCATCGATGTGAGCAGTGGTGCCGAAACAAACGGCCTGAAGGATGAAACTAAGATCCGACAGATCATAGAAATAATTAGAAGTGGGCCTTCTTTTACTAGTTGACAAGTCCCAAAACCCCACCTAACGTCTTTCACATACTAGACACAACCTGTTTACGGATATTTTTCCATTGTATTCGAACTGACGCGAATTCCGCTACATCTCTTGGGAAGCCGCATACCGCCTACAACGGGGCGATTTAATGGATTTACAGACAGAGATAAAAGACCGAGTAAAAAAATGAGCTCGGCTTCACTGTGAATATTGGAATCTCAACCTTTGATGACGAGCCTTCTTTGAAATTCACATGACTAGTCTAGGAGAAAATTTCTATACTGAAACTACGCTATACTGAAGCTATAGCGATTTTTACGAAGGAGAATTGGAAATGAGTCTAAAATTCATTAAACGAATCCCAACTGCCGATGAAATTATAGAACAGATTCCTTTACCAAAGCACATTAAAGATATTAAGGATAGAAGAGACAGTGATATTCGGAATATCTTTGAAGCTAAGGATGACCGATTCATCCTGATAATAGGTCCATGTTCAGCGGATAATGAAGACTCTGTCTGTGAGTACATTGAAAAACTTGCCGGGGTTCAAGAAAAAGTAAATGATTCAATTATAATTATTCCGAGAATCTATACCAATAAGCCCCGAACGACAGGTGAAGGATATAAAGGTATGGCGCACCAACCAGACCCAAGCAAAAAGCCGGATTTATTTGAAGGGATACAAGCCATCAGAAAAATGCATTTAAGATCACTCAGTGAATTTCACATGCCTGCCGCCGATGAAATGCTTTACCCTGAGAACTATACCTATCTTTCAGATGTTTTAGGATATATTGCAATTGGTGCTCGTTCCGTCGAAAATCAGCAACACAGATTAACCGTAAGTGGTGTTGACACACCAGTAGGTATGAAAAATCCTACAAGTGGTGACTTGACAGTCATGTTGAACTCGATCATAGCCGCACAGCAGGGTCATACGTTTAACTATAATGGTTGGGAAATTGAAACAACAGGCAATCCTCTTACCCATGCTATTTTAAGAGGTGCTGTGGATCCTTATGGTAGAAATATCCCAAATTATCATTATGAGGACTTAATACACATTGCTAAAGAGTATGAAAAACTACAATTGTTAAATCCGTCTATAATAGTAGACACAAACCATGCAAATTCTATGAAGTACTATGCTGAACAGCCAAGAATCGCAAGAGAAGTATTAATGAGTAGGAAATATGACACTTTACTTAAGAAAATGATCAAGGGTCTCATGATTGAAAGTTATCTTATAGAAGGCAAGCAAGGCATAGGGGAGAATATTTATGGAAAATCAATCACAGATGCCTGTCTTGGATGGGAGAGTACAGAGAAATTAATTTATTATGTGGCGGAAAATATTTAAAAAGGCACCATGTTTGCTATTGCAACTTTCTTTGTGCCATCACCTTGCCGAGTTCTGGCTAAGGTGATGGTTTTGTTATTTTCTGATAGCGATATATGGCAGGAAAATTAACAAAACCATGTTGAATATCTCCTACTTAAACTTTATTAATGCGGCTGAACGTTTAAGTTGTTCATCTAGAACCTTAGCATAAATTCTTGTTGTTCTAGGGTCGGAATGCCCTAACGCGTCTTGAACAATGGCAAGGTTATCTGTTTCACGAAGTAATAAAGTGGCAAACGTTGAACGCATTTTGTGAGCACTAAAACCATCCGTATTATGGCCCAATGTTTTGAGAATCGTCATATATTTTGTTATGAGATTCTGTACAGCTCGCGTACTGATTCTTTTTCCTTGAATGGAGAGAAATAAAGCTTCTGTTTTACCCTGCACATAACGTTGTCGTTCATTTTGTAAATAGTCATTTAACGCCTCACTAATTTCAGTATTAAAGTATACGACGGTTTCTTTATTTCCCTTGCGAATCACTTCAAAGCAACCTTTTTTAAGATGTGTTGCTTTGAGATTAAGATTACAAAGTTCAGATAAACGTAATCCAGTACCCAAGAAAGTAAGGAAGATGGCGTAATTTCGTTTCTCGATATAACTATGGTATTTAAGTTCGTCCTTAGACAAACCCGTTCCGTTCGTTAAAACGTCAGTAAGGTCAGCAATTTGATTAGGCTCAAGAGCTTTAGGCAACTTTTGAGAGACCTTTATGGGGTCTAACTTAATCGTAACATCTTTAGAAATCATATCCTCACGTACTAGGTAGCGGTAAAGAGATTTTATCGCTGCTTGTTTGCGCGCAAGAGCGCGTACTCCATTATCACGCTTAATACTGGCCCAGCTCAAATAGGCTTCGATATCACGATGACCGATCGTTTCCATATGTAATAAACTTATGTCTCCTGGAAAACAGGGGAAGGCAGAAATGGAATTGCACAGATATTGAAAAAACAGATGGAGTTCATTGGTATATGCATATTGAGTAGTTTTTGACTTATTAATGACTGCTAGGTGATTAATAAAATCTTGTGCAAAATGGGGTAGGGTAGTCGAGGCAACTACATTATCTGCCATAAAAAAACCTCCGTATGCTAATTAGAATGAGTAACAATTATGATGATAGGGTTATTATATATATCGGCGGTTCAATATTCAATTTTATGCTAGAGAGTATTTTAATGCAATCTTGAATAGATTTGGTCCGTTTTGTTTCCTTTAAAGGATATTCTCTTGAGATTGTAGACCGAATCGGAGGAGGGGATGCTTTCTTTGGAACGCTCTCTACGGCCAACTGGCGGATTACCCGCCTCAAAAACGCCTTGATTCCGCGGTTGCCGCCTCAGTTCTGAAGCATACTATTCTAGGTGATGTTATTTGGTTTTCTGCCGTTACGTTAATGGCCATTATAATAACGTTAAGCTTTCAGGCCTGTACAGCAAAGTATGTTGCTAAGCGATTGAGTTAATTCAAGAATTACATATCAGAGCGCACTCGAAAAGTTCGGGTGCGCTCTGATTATTATCTATACTTTTATTATAGGGAGCCAGCCGATAGGAAGAATCTGCCTTAGTAGCAGCCGCAGAACATAACGGAAAGCTAGGGATCAGACTATTTTGATTCTTATGCTTCATGTTGGATGTTTTTCATTAAATTATCGAGCTGCTTAAGTCCAAATAGCATTCTCTCAAGGTCTGAAACATCAATATTTTTAAATAATTCGGCCAAGTAATTTTTGCGGATTGTATCTAGTTTTTCCTGTAATGCAGACACTTCTTCCATGAGGGATATCCTGACAATCCGACGATCTTCGCTTACCTTTACTTTTTTCACCGTTCCTCTCGATACTAGTCTGTCTACGATACCGCTCACTGTACTCTTTGATAGGTCTACTCGCTTACTGAGCTCAGTTAGAGTTATCTCTGGATGATGGTACAGTTCACGTAATACTGCCAACTGGGGTACCGTGAAATTATCGCACCCTACTTGAGACACAACATAAAGATTGTAAGTTTTTTGGATACTCTTAAACAGATTGGCTATTTCCTCAGCGTAGTCCAAAGGAAAATTCATAGGTCACCCCCTACTCCATAATAACGTGATGTTCTCCAGGAAGAGCTTTTGCAACAGGCGTCTTTTTGGGTATGAGTAGCCCCAAAAAGACTGTCACTGTTATAATCAAAAATGTTACGAAAAACGTATCGTCAATGGCCTGAACCAGTGCCTGACGTTGTAAAACACCGTAGATCACCTCAGTCGACACTCCTTGAGCATCTCGAGCATACATACCTCCTTGCGTAAATAGGCCTTTCAAGGCATTCATGAGGTACACGCTGCTTGAATTAAACCAGTTCACTTTTTCTGCCATCCTGTAATAGGTTAC
>JAJYAS010000267.1 GCA_021779415.1 Bacillota bacterium | reverse complement strand
TCAAATATTAATAATATGAGTTTGAAAATGGCAAACTTAGTGAGAGCTAAGGACGCAAAGCCATGGATCGTACAGGTTTGGCTGACGACCGCCAGGTTACCAAGTTTATTTTGCCATGCTTGTATAGAGTGTGGCATTATTTATTTTCCAACAATGGACAATTTATTGAAAAACAGAAAGGAGTTATTCTAATGGCTGAAATTAAACAATTCATTCAATTCAAACTTGGATTGCACAACTATGCTGTGGAAATGAGTAGTGTTCGTGAAATCATTAAGCCAGTAAAAGTTATCCAACTTTTGGGTGCTCCGGAATTTGTACAGGGGATTGCCAAAGTGCGTGACGGTGTTGTTACCGTAGTTGATTTAAGAAAGAAATTTGGAATCGAGCCTAGTCAAGAAGGAGAACCCAGAATAATAATTTTCGAGTCCGCTCAAGAAACTGAGAAAATTGGTCTTTGGGTTGACGATGTTGTTGAGATTCTGGAAAGCGGTTCCCTTGAAAAAATTCCCGATATTATACATCGTGGCACAATAAAGGAAATCATCAAAATTGAAGATGATATTATTCCAGTCATCGATATCAAACAGCTTTTTTCCGATGACGTTTTAACTTGGTTGGGTTCTGCTAATGCAGTTTTAACAAACTAATAGACTTAATGATAGTGAGAGTGAACTGATTATAGGAGGAATTGTTGCTATGATTGAAGATTATAAACAAATGCTCGATGTAATTTTTGACACTGATTTTGGGAAAACCTCTGTTTTTTTATTTGATCTTGAAAAGTATATTCATGTTAAAATGGGTTCAGTTATTAATCTACCTCTGAAGGTAGGGGACATTTTACCATCTACTTCTACGTCGCTTGAATGCCTTCAAACAGGTGATAAGGTTCAAAGACTGGTTGGGGCAGAAGCCTTAGGGGTTGCTTACACAGGAGTAGCGTATCCAATTAGAGAAAACGGGGTCATTATAGGAGGAATTGCTACCACCGGTTCAAATGAAAGGGAATATGCACTCCAAAATCTTCCTTCCCTCGCTAAAGAACTTTCAGAATCTCTGGAACAGGTTACAGCTGCCATCGAAAACATTGCTGCCTCATCCCAAGCACTTGCCGATAGTGGTCAATCCCTTATGCTTCAGTCTCAAGAGGTAAATGAAAAGGCATTACAAATGGAAGAAGTTGTTGAATACATTAATTCTGTTGCTAGTGATACAAAGGTTCTTGGACTCAACGCTGCAATCGAGGCTTCTAGAGCAGGAGACATTGGACGAGGCTTCGCTGTTGTTGCCTCGGAAATTCGTGCGATGGCGATATCTAGTGCTACCTCTGCAAAAGATATTCGCAAAATTATCGTAGGTATTCAAGGCCATGTCGGTAAGATGACAATGGAGTTAGAAAATGCAGGTGGTAATACACAGGAAGTCTCTGCAGCTGTGGAGGAAATTGGAGCGACCATAGAATCCCTATCAGGATCTGCAATGGCATTATCAGCTTTGGCCGCAAAGCTTTAAAAACAAAATTATTATGGTATCTTCTGGATTGATTATGAACAACCAATTTTTCGAACGTTTTTGCTGTTGTGACAGCTAATGTTCGAAAAATTGGTTGACCTAGGCCGTTATTTCTTGTAAAATGAAATTAGGCAAATGAATAGTGTGTTCATATAGTAGCAGAGATAAGGTCTGCAAGTTTCTACCGGACTGCCGTAAATGGTCCGACTATGAGCGAAAGTGTACCTAGGGCCACAAGTCCAAGTGGTACAGATCCAAAGGCTTTGAGAAAGTCTTAACTTTGTTTTTGGATTACACCGCGGGATATAGGAAACTTACTTCGATAGAAGTTTAGTTGAACTTGAACCCAAGCGGGCAGGTTTCTCTCACTAATTTGAGTTGAAAACTGTTTGCTTGGGTTTTCTTGTTGTGCCAGCATGGTTTCTGTAGCTCATGGACATGCATGTATCATAATCAACTGCAAGGAGTGGAGTGGCTAGAGTGTTTACAGTACTTGATTTAGTTCAACCGGATAGCCTAGATGAAGCTTACCGGATTCTTTATGAGAAACGGAATAACACTATTCTCGGTGGCTGTGCTTTTCTTAAAATGGGTTCAAAACGGATTGGTACAGCGATTGACCTTTCTAAACTTGGACTTGGCTATATTAAAGAGCAGGCCGATTTCATCGAAATCGGGGCTATGACAAGTTTGCGAGACGTTGAAACTAACGCGCTGTTAAGGGAAGCGTTTAATGGAATGCTTCCCAAATCAGTTCAAAATATTATCGGAGTGCAATTCCGAAACGGAGTTACAGTGGGTGCTTCGGTTTATTCTAAATATGGTTTTTCTGATTTAATTACTCCTTTATTAGCGTTAGACGCGGAAGTCGAGTTGTACAAGAATGGGAGAATGTCCTTAGCGGACTTTTTAGGTATGCCCTGCGAAAAGGACATATTAGTGAAACTGTGGATTAAGAAAAACAAGAGACTAGCAAATTACCAGAGCTTTAGAAATTCAGCTAGTGACTATTCGATCCTCAATGTTGCAGTATCAACTCTTGATGATCATTGGACAATCGTTGTGGGGGCTAGACCGAGAAGAGCGGCTATAGCTAAGATTGCTTCGGCAACTCTGTCGAAAGAAAACCTAACTGATAAAGAGATTGAGGATGTGGCGCAAAAAGCCACAGAGGAATTATCCTTTGGCACAAATATGAGGGGGACGGCCGACTATCGTCGGTCTCTCTGTCGAGTGCTCGTCAAGAGGGGAATAATGGAGGTTTTGCAATGCAAATTGAAGTAACAATTAACGATAAATTAGTCACATGGGACGTAGCAAGCGATGAATTTCTGGCAGATACGTTAAGAGCCCATGGACTTCTGAGTGTCAAGAAGGCATGTGAAACAAGTTGTTGCGGACTTTGCACTGTCTGGATTGAGGGCAAATCTATGCTTTCTTGTTCTATCCTTTCTTCACGGGTTCACGGTAAAAAAATTACAACTATAGAAGGAATTCCTAAGGCCGCTGAAGAATTTGCCCAAGTGCTCAGCGCAGAAGGGGCAGAGCAGTGCGGTTTTTGCAGTCCAGGGTTTATCATGAATGTGTTGGCTATGAAAAACGAGTTAGTTAACCCTTCGGAAGAAGAAATTATTCACTACCTAACAGGTAACTTGTGTCGTTGCACAGGGTATATGGGACAGCTTAGAGCAGTTAAGACCTATCTGGGGGTGAAATAGGGATGAAGAGCATGGGCTTGAAAAATGTAGGTCACAGTATTCCTAAAATTGATGGCATGATGATCGCCACAGGTAAACCAGTGTATACCGAAGATCTGGCTTTGCCCAATGCCTTAGTGGTAAAAATCCTGAGAAGCCCACATGCTTATGCAAAGATTAATTCGATCGATATCTCTGGGGCAGAGAAGTTAGAGGGTGTGGAATGTATTCTCACTTATAAAGATGTTCCAAAGGAACGGTTCACGTTAGCGGGTCAATCTTATCCCGAGCCCTCGCCCTATGACCGTTTGATTCTCGATCGAATCGTTCGTTATGTGGGAGATGAAGTGGCGATTATAGCGGCGGTGGATGAGAAGACGGCGCTCTTGGCCATGAAGAAGATTAAGGTTGATTATGAAGTGCTGGAACCTGTATTAGACTTTGAGCAGGCCCTGGGACATTCCTCAGTGGTTCATTCTGAAGAGGATTTGCACGTCAATTTTGATATTGGATTTGATAAGGGAAAGAATATTGTCTCTTCCTACTACGAAGAAGTAGGAGATGTTGAGGAAGAATTCAAGCGTTGCGCGGTAGTGGTTGAGGATGTCTATTATCCACAAGCGCAGGCCCATGCCATGATGGAAACGTACCGTGCTTATACCTACCTCGATCACGTTGGAAGGCTCGTTGTGGTCAGCTCGACCCAGGTTCCTTTTCATATTAAAAGACAGTTGGCGAGAGCGTTACAGATTCCCGCAAGTAAGATCAGGGTGATTAAGCCTAGAATCGGTGGCGGCTTCGGAGGGAAGCAAACAGGCGCTGTGGATGTCTTTGCAGCGATCATAACCTTGAAGACAAGGAAACCAGCGCTCATCATCTATGATAGAAAAGAAACGTTTAGCTGTACGACTAGCCGTCATGCTATGAGATTGAAAGTCAAACTGGGGGCGGATCAGGAAGGAATTATTCGTGCGATCGATATTCAAGTCTTATCGGACACTGGAGCGTACGGAGAACATGCCCCTACTGTCTTAAGCTGTGTGGGGCATTACACCCTTCCGCTTTATAATAAAACCAGAGCGGTGCGTTTCCACGGAAATGCCGTGTATACCAACAAAATGCCCGCAGGGGCTTTCCGAGGGTATGGAGCAACGCAGGGAACATTTGCTTTAGAATCGACGGTTAATTTGTTGGCAGAACGATTAAATATGGATCCGACCGAGGTTCGCTTAAAAAATATCAGCAAAGTCGGGGAAACCTTTCTGACCGGTCAAGGGGTTTTGCTGGGAAGCTCGTCTTTAGATCAATGTATAGTAAAGGGCAAAGAGATGATCGGCTGGGAGAGCAAATTTCCGCGCCGAGAAATTGGGCACAATAAAGTGAGAGCAGTGGGAATGGCAGTTACAATGCAGGGCTCGGGCATTGCAAATATTGGCACGGCGTCCGCTGAAATTCGTTTAAATGATGATGGGTATTTCACCCTTCTCATCGGAGCAACGGATATGGGAACGGGATGCGATACGATCCTAAGCCAGATGGCCGCGGAGATTTTGGAGATTCCGATGGAGATGATTATTGTTAATGCTGGGGATACTGATACTTCTCCCTATGATCCGGGGTCTTATGCCTCAAGCACAACCTATGTAGCTGGGTCAGCGGTTATTAAAGCAGCGGAGGAACTGAAAAATAAGATTTTGGAACAGGGTGCAACGTTTTTGGGAGTTTCTAACGAGGACGTTGAACTTCATGAAATGGCAGTCCGAACGGTTAGAGGAGAGCAGGAGATGAGTTTTGCCAAGATAGCGGAACTTACCATTCTGGGTACGGGAAAACTTCAGCTGATTGGGTATGCAACACATGGAAGCGAAATTTCCCCGCCACCCTATGTCGCCGGCTTTGCAGAAGTAGAAGTTGATCAAGAGACTGGAAAAATAGACTTGATTGACTATGTGGCGGTCATAGATTGTGGGACTGTGATTAATCCTAATTTAGCCCGCATCCAGGCGGAGGGTGGAATTGTTCAGGGAATAGGGATGGCCCTCTACGAAGAGGTAAACTATAATGACTTAGGCAAAATGGCGTCGAACTCCTTTATGCAATATAAAATCCCTTGTCGCAAAGATGTTGGGAAAGTGCGGATAGAGTTTGAAGAGAGCTTTGAACCTTCTGGGCCTTTTGGGGCGAAATCTATTGGGGAAGTGGTAGCCAATACCCCGCCACCGGCAATTTCTCAGGCGATTTATAATGCCGTCGGGGTTAGAGTAAACCATTTACCGATCACTCCAGAAAAGGTATTTTTGGCAATGAAGAAATGATGAAAAACTTTGAACGGATTCGTTGTTAACGCTCAAACTCTTGCAAATGAATCAAAATAGCACCTCCATAGAATAGTCCATGATAAAACAGTTTTATCATGGACTATTCTAATTTGTCGGAGGAAAACTGTCAATTCGG